>JBJYWZ010000315.1:0-3257 GCA_046259725.1 Promineifilaceae bacterium (SeqCode)
GTCCGGGCAAGCCCTGGATTGCGAAAAATCTCACCAGCGCGCGGTGCGCGGCCGTTTATGGTTAGTTCTATCCCGTTGGGAGCTGAAGAGAGCTGGCGTTCCACGCCATGCGCCCAGGCATGGGCGACCAGGGGTGCGACCGGAAAGCCCTCACTCGCCAGACGAATGGCCGGCGCCAATACCTGGGCCATATCCAGGCGCCCAAGCTTTTCTACCAGATCACACCAGGCCGCACAGGCCCCCGGGACGGTCACCGTATAGGCATGAAGCGCTGGGAGCGTTTCACCAAAGCCTTCCAGGCGCAGGCGGTCCATTGTCATCGCCTGCGGTGTTCGTCCCGATCCATTGAGGGCATGGACGGCGCGCTCGTTAGAATCATAGTAGAGGGCGAAACAATCTCCACCGATCCCGGTTGATGTAGGCGCTGTCACATTAAGCGCCGCCGCGGTAGCTACGGCCGCATCAGCGGCATTACCTCCCTTGGATAAAATCTGCAATCCGGCGGCGACGGCCAAGGGTTGGGAGGTGGCAACCATGCCCCTGGTTCCTAAAACTGGAGAACGCCGGGAGTGAAATTCTAACATCAGGTTCCTGATCTTTATTGATTTAACTTTCTGTTTTGTCAACCATTAGCGCTGCCAGGCTTTCCTTAAAGGGGGGGTAGGCTACGCCTTTCTCGGTGATAATGGCCGTGATATATTTTGAAGGAGTCACATCAAAAGCGGGATTGCCGGCCGGCGTATCATCCGGCGTGATCTGCCAGGTCCCGGCATGGGTAACTTCTGATGGCGGGCGTTCCTCTATTTCGATCTCATCCCCCGTGGGCGTGGTCATGTCAATCGTCGTCGTCGGGGCCGCCACATAAAAGGGCACGCCGTTTTCTTTGGCTACAACGGCCAGGTTGTAAGTCCCGATTTTATTAGCCGTGTCGCCATTGGCCGCGATGCGATCGGCCCCGACGACGCATAGATCAACGCCCTTCGTGCGCATGTAATGGCCGGAAGCACCGTCAACGATGACCTGGAAAGGCACGCCGTACTGCTGCAGCTCATAGGCTGTTAAACGGCCGCCCTGCAGGCGCGGCCGTGTTTCATCGACAAGTGCGAAAACATCCTTACCCTCTTCGTGAGCCATGCGAATGATACCCAGGGCAGTTCCGTAATCAACGGTAGCCAGGCTGCCCGTGTTGCAATGGTGAATGATCGTGGCCCCCTGGGGAACCAGAGGCATAGCGTTGGCCCCGATTTGTTTGTTGATCGTCACATCTTCGGCAGCGATGGCCTGGGCTTCTGCTAAAGCGGCGCGTTTCATCGCTTCCACGCTGTCGATGGCCGGATTGTCGAGGCGTTTCATCATGCGCTCAACAGCCCAGGAGAGGTTGACGGCCGTTGGCCGGGCCTGGCGCAATGTTTCCGCCGCCGCTCGCAGTTCGATGCGCAAACCGGCCACATCGCCCGCCTCACTGTACCAGGGCACGAGGACCAATCCGTATGCGGCGGCTGCGCCAATCGCCGGCGCGCCGCGAATGACCATATCATGGATCGCTCCGGCCACTTCTGCGGCCGTCGTGTATTCATTGTAGATCGTTTCCTGGGGCAGTTTGCGCTGATCCAGCATGCGAACCCGACCGTCGTGCCAGGCAATACTCTGGAAATTATTCATGTCTTTTTGTCCTTCATTGATATCGATTCTACTCTTTAACAACCGCCATCCATAATTTACTGGCTTATCTATTTTCGGCAAGCAACCGGACTCGCTCTGTGAAAATAAATGGTTCTTGACAAGGGGAATGTCCTTATTGTATAGTACGTTTAGATTGTTCTAAACGTTCTATTTATAAGGATATTATAAGGATATTGTGATGGATTCAAACTTAACTGCCGCCCGCGAAGAATTTATCCAGGGCATGAGCCGCATCAGTCACTTTTGGGGTTTTCCAAAGGCTATGGGTGCTATCTATGGCGCTGTTTACCTGTCGCCGACTCCATTATCCCTGGATGAAATCGTGGAACAGGTGGGCGTCACCAAAGGCGCGGTCAGTACCCATGTACGCCGGTTGGAACGGCTGGGTATGCTGCACAAGCAAATTCGCCTGGGCGATCGCAAAGATTATTACGAAGCGGAAGAAGATTTCTGGAAAGTCATTAAGGGCGTTCTGCGCGAGCGCGAGCAGCAGGAGTTTGATCTTGCCTTGCAGACCGTTAGTCATAGCCTGGAGCGCGTGGACCAGGCCGCCGGTGAAGCTTTTGGTGAGGATGGCGACCCGCAGCTGGCCGCTTTCTATAAGCAGCGTATGCAAAATATGCAGCGCTTCTTTAATTCCCTGGACAACATCGTGGCCACTTTGCTGGCCCTTGATAATTTACGATTAAATTCGCTTGCTAAGCTGTTTGGCAGTAAAGCGGCCAACAGCGAACAAGCCGAGTAGGAGAGATTCTTATGTCACAAAAAGATATTCACGCCGTCACTGGCGCTTTTGGATATTCAGGTAAATATATCGCTCGCCGTCTGCTTGATGAAGAAAGGCGCGTTATGACGCTGACTAACTCACCGAAGCGGGCCAATCCCTTTGACGGGCAGTTCCCTGCTTATCCCTTTAACTTTGATAATCCGGGTGCTCTGGCTGCATCTCTCCATGACGTTTCCGTTTTGTACAATACCTATTGGGTACGCTTCAATCACGAGACGTTCCGGCACGTCGCGGCCGTTGAGAACACGCGTAAACTCTTCGAAGCCGCAAAAGAAGCCGGCGTACAGCGCATCGTTCACATCAGCATAACCAACCCCTCTCTCGATTCGCCGCTGGAGTACTTTCGCGGCAAGGCTGAATTGGAAGAAGCCCTGAAAGCCACCGGTATTCCCTACACTATACTGCGCCCCACGGTCCTGTTCGGCAAAGAAGACATTCTCATTAACAACATCGCCTGGCTGCTGCGCAAGCTGCCGGTGTTTGGCATATTCGGCGACGGCCGTTACCGCCTGCAGCCCATCTATGTGGATGATCTAGCCCAACTGGCGGTCGCCCAGGGTATGGAGAAAGGAAACCGCGTTATCGACGCCATTGGTCCTGAAACCTTCACCTACCGCGAACTGGTGACCATGATCGGGCAGGCGATTGGTGCCCAACGGCCGTTGATCTCCGTGCCTCCCTGGCTGGGGTATGAGGCAGGGCGCATATTGAGTTGGCTGGTGGGGGACGTGCTGATCACGCGCGAAGAAATTGAAGGATTAATGGATGACCTGTTATATGTTGACGC
>JBJYWZ010000316.1:0-1724 GCA_046259725.1 Promineifilaceae bacterium (SeqCode)
CCCGCCCCGGCGCGGGCGGCCCTGGACCTGGCTTTGCACGACCGCATCGGCAAGCTGCTCGATAAGCCGCTCTATGAACTTCTAGGACTCCCCAAACCTAATCCGATGGTCACTTCTTTCACCGTAAGTATCGATACGCCGCAGGCAATGGCCGAAGCCGCAGCGGCCGTCCCTGAATTTCCAGTAATTAAAATAAAACTGGGCAGCGATGACGATGTCGCCTGCCTGGCAGCCGTTCGCCGCGCGCGCCCTGACGCGAAACTGCGGATAGACGCCAATGCCGCCTGGACGGCCGATGAAGCCATTGAGCGGCTGCGGCACATGTTACCCTTTGATCTGGAGATGGTAGAACAGCCGGTAGCTCGTGATGATTTCGCGGGGATGGCTGCCGTCCAGGCTGCCTGTGATGTGCCGGTCGTCGCTGATGAATCTGTACAAACCATAGAAGATGTTGAAAAACTGGCCGCGGGTGGTGTGCAGGGAATCAATTTGAAGTTGATGAAGATCGGTGGGCTGTCGCCAACTCTGGAATTATTACGGCGCGGACAATCACTGGGGCTGCGCATCATGCTGGGCTGTATGATGGAAACATCGATCGGCGTAACGGCAATGGCTCACCTAGCCGGAGCAGCGGATTGGTTAGACCTGGATGCACCATTATTGGTGGCTAACGATCCCTTCGAAGGCGTCATTATCGACCGGCAGGCACGGCTGCAGCTCCCCCAACGACCCGGTATCGGCGTCATCAAGCGCGAGATCGAGGAACATATTTATGGCAAAGGGCACAATTAGCGAGACACTGGATGGGATCGTCGCGCGTTACGGCGACGGCCGTTTACATGTGCTTGAATTAACGGCCGAACAGCCAACTTCTGATCGTGTCCATCTCACGGGGATGGTACTGGACAGCGACACCCTGGACGATGTCCTGCAGGAACTGACCATGGCTTTCCCACAGGTCACCATCGACAGCAGTGAAATCGCCGTCCTGCGCAGAACGCCCTCGCAGCAGATGGCGGTCAGCACCAATTTAGCCGGTCTTCATCGCTATCCCACGCGCACCAGAGAGCTCATGAGCCAGGTGCTCAACGGCACCGTCGTTGAAAAGCTGCGAGAAGAAAATTCATGGGTCTTTGTTCGCCAGCAGGATGGTTATTTAGGGTGGATTCAAGGCGCCTATTTAACGCCTGATTTAGCCCAGCAAACGCCCACTCACATGGTCTATGAACCGGTGCTGTTAATGCTCGCCGGAGCCGGTGAACAAGAAAAGATTACCAGTCGTGTATTTGCCGGCACGGCCGTGTCTATCACCAGCACAGAAGATGCTTGGGCAAAGATCGAACTAGTTGGCGGGCAAAGCGGCTGGGTGCCGGCCAATGCCCTAAAGCCCCTGGATAGTCTGCCGCAAACGGCCGTAGAACAGCGCGCGTTAATGGCCGGAAAGGCAGCCGACTTTATTGGTGTGCCCTATCATTGGGGCGGGATTACCGTCTACGGCCTCGATTGTTCCGGCTTCGCACAGCTATTACATCATCTGGCAGGCGTCACCATCCCCCGCGACGCGGATATGCAGTATGCGGCAGGCAAACCAGTTGAGCCGCCTTCCCAGGTTGGCGATCTTTTCTATTTCGGCAGCGAAGGGGGACATCGCGCCATTTCTCACGTAGGGATAAGCCTGGGCGGTTGGCGCATGATCCATTCCTCAGGATCACGCAACGGTGTCT
>JBJYWZ010000317.1:0-5547 GCA_046259725.1 Promineifilaceae bacterium (SeqCode)
TGGGCGAAACAACCGATATGCTGCTGGCCATGGGCCATTACTATGAAAACCGTGGTAATTTCGAACAGGTATATGAGCGCTACAACCAGGCTCTGGAATCACAGCCTGATGTTGCCGATGTGCACATCGCCCTGGGCGATCTCTACCTGTTGATCGAGAAGATGGACGAAGCGATCCTGCAGTACCGACAGGCAATCACAATCGATCCGTCCACGCCGGGTCATTACGTCTCGTTGGGTAATGCTTATGAAGTAGCCGGAGACGTCAGCCAGGCTGAAAACGCCTTCAGACAGGCGTTAGTCGCCGCTCCGACACTGTCCGATGCCTACGTCCGCCTGGGCGCGCTTTATCAGACAGAAGGAAAATTGGATGAGGCGGAAAAGATCCTGCAGCAGGGCGCGGAAATGTCTCCCGCTTCCGGGGCGCTGCTGATTCAGTACGCCGCGCTGAAGCTTGAACAGGGGGATGAGGATGAAGCGCGGGCGCTGGCAAACAAGGCGGTTGCTGTCTCACCCTCCGCGGGCACGATGATCCTACGCGCTTCGATTCTCACGGACCTGGGCGATACGGCGGCCGCGAAGCGCGATCTGCTGTCAGCACTGTCAATCGAGCCGGCAGCCATAGAGGCGCTGATAAATCTTGGCGACCTTTATAAAGCGGAAGGGGATCGGGAAACAGCCGAAACCTACTACACCATGGCCGCGGAAACGCTACCTGGCGTGCCCACCGGCTACCTGAGAATGGCCACATTGGCGCGCGAAGATGAAAATCGCGATGCCGTCGTCTACTGGAATGATCTGGCGCGCCAGGCACAGCCTGGCGGTCTGCTGCGGCCTTCTACTGAGGACAGGTTGGAACCGCCTGCTGCGGATGACGCAGTACAAGACGCCGGACAAGGTGCAGAGGAAGACACGGGACAGGATGCGGCACAGGAAGCAGCGGATGTTGAAGCACAGGATACAGCTTCCGACACGACTGTGGCGCCAGAAGTGGAGACCGGCGACATTGATATAGTAGACTACAGCGAATAGGGTGCGGCTCACGTTCTGTTTAAGACAACATTATTTCATAAGTCGCAATTGATACAATGAAAAAGTCCTTCCTTGTCCTATTAGTTTTCGTTTGTCTGGCCGCCGGCGGCCGTGTTTATGCTTTTGAGGACTCAGATAAAAACGGCAAACTGCCCGACCTATGGGTCGATCTGAGCATGGGCGCCCCGCTGGTCGATCTTTTCAACGAACGCGCTCGTGAGGATGATATCGCACGCGTCGAACACATCTCGCAGCTGGATTTGTTGGAGGGCGTCACCGCGGGTAAGAAGCTGGTTGTATTTAAATCGGCCGCCGATGCGATTCGCCTGCTGCCCCATATCCACGACAGCATCGATATCGTCGGCTATAACCTTGAACATGGTCCCGCTAACCCCGTCTTCGAGCAAGAAAATCCAGTCGAGAGCATCAAGCAGCTTCGCGAAGTCACTGACCAGTATGGTCTGGAATTGGCCCTTGGCCCGGACCGGCGTTTTGCGGAAAGCGACGGTGCCGCCATGGCTCCATATGCAGATTATTTCATATTCCAGGTACAGAAGGTTCAAACAGAACCAGAAACCGTTTATGACTATGTAGAACCCCTGCTTGGCGATATCCGCCGGGCAAATCCCGACATCGAGATCAGCCTGCAGATTCGCACAGAGGGGGATGTGGATCAGTTGATGGATTTGCTGGCTCCGCTGGCCGGCGAAATACAGGGCATCTCTGTTCTGACCAGCGAAGAAACTTTATCCGTTACTGAAGAGATCATGGAAACGCTGCGGCCAGAGATTAACGAAAGTCTACCGGAGCCTGAGCCCGAAGTTTTTGACGAAGTGGATATCTCGCAATCCTTATTGACGGCCGTGCCGCCGAGTAATGGGGAAGCCGCCGCCATCGCATCCAATAACGTGTCCGAACAAGTAGAGCCCGACCAAGACGATAGTGAAGCCGTAGAAGCCCAGGTTGTCCGTCCCGATGAAGGGCCCGCGTCTACGGCGACGGAAATCATTTCTACCCCCGAGGCAACGGAACGGACCGGCTCCACTTATCTATTCGTGGTTATCGCGCTCGTCGTCGGCTTTGCCCTTGGCGCCGGATACGTCAGCCACAGGACAGGTTTGTGACCCGGGCAATTTTGGCGCCGGCCTTACGCTCCCGTAATTTCCGCTTATTCTGGCTGGCTCAAACTATTTCCACCATCGGAACCTCACTGCAGGTGATCGCCGAAGGTTACCTCATCTACGAGATAACAGATTCTACATTCTGGCTCGGTGCCGTTGGTTTTATCGCCCTGCTGCCGGTGGTGCCAATTTCGCTGGTAGGCGGTGTGTTGATTGACCGTCTTGCACGCCGCAAACTGCTGCTGGTGACGCAAATTGGCCTGATGCTGCAGGCAGCGCTCTTTGGTCTTCTGGCCCTCAGCGGGCGGCTTTCCCTGCCAAGTGTCATCTTCCTCTACTTCATCTTCGGCGCCCTCCTGGCTATCGACAACCCGGCGCGCCGGGCGTTCCTGGTTGATATTGTCGATCGCGATGACCTGGCAAATGCCGTCGCCTTGAACGCCACCATTTTCAATATATCGAGCGTAATTGGCTTTGCGCTGGGCGGTGTGCTTATCGCGGCTATCGGCGTCGGCGGCACGATGATGCTCAACGCCGTCAGTTATCTCTTCCCTGTGATTGCCCTCGCGCTCATTCGCGTACCCGATGTGGGACTGGATAAGGAACATAAATCGCTTGGCGTGGCCATGACGGAAGGAATCGTCACCCTCTGGCGCCAGCCAACTATCCTGGGAGTAATCGCCGTTACTACTGTTGTCGGCGGCCTGGCCTACCCGGTGATCGGATTGATGCCGGCCTATGCAAAAGACATCATGGGCGTTGATTCAATCGGCCTGGGAATTCTCTTATCGGCCGTTGCCCTGGGCTCAGTGTTGGGCACGTTTGGCGCGGCTCGATTGGGTACGAACCGCCGTGGGCGCAGCCTTATCGTGGCCTCTTTTGTCCTGCCGCTGCTTGTTATCGCCTTCGCTCACTCACCAAGCATGATTTTTGCCTGCCTGGTTCTCGTCGGCGTGGGATTTGTGCTGCTCATCCTGCAAAGCCTGGCCATTACCCTGGTACAGTTACACACACCGGATCGCGTGCGCGGGCGAGTGATGACCATCTATAGTATGCTGCATGCGGGTTCTGATACCGGGGGCAATCTAGTCATCGGCGCGCTGGCGGTTCAGATCGGTTTGACGCTGGCCCTGACAGCCGGCAGTATTGTCGCCATCTTGTTCAGCCAGATCACGAACCTGGTGTTGCCCGACGTCCGGCGCATGCAGTAATCATGAACACGAAACAGCAGCGCATGCGGCAGCTCCCCCCATCGGCCGTTCCGGTAACATTGACGATTCTGGGCAAAGGCCTCAGAGCATCCCCGGAAGCACATGATGAATTCAGGACGGCCGTTGCCGCCTATCATGATTTGCCGCCAGAAGCATGCTTTCTGGCTTCCTCCGGACGCACGGTGCTGTATACGCTGCTGAAAGGACTGGCAGCGGACAGAGAATCAAGAAAGCAGGTAGTGATACCGGCTTATACTTGCCCCGTTGTATCCAAAGTCGCCCTGGATCTCAGTTTGCAGCCGGTCTACGTAGACATCACACCGGAAACGGCATGCTTTGTACAGGATCAACTGGAGAAAGCAGTCACTGAACAGACGCTGGCCGTTTTCCTGGTCCACCCTTTTGGCATCCCCCTGCCTATCACTGACGTTGCGGCGGCGGCCGAGAATGCCGGGGCAGCCGTTATCGAAGATGCGGCGCAGGCGATGGGCGCGCGCTGGAACGGCCGGCCCGTTGGCCTGGCGGGAGACTTCGGCCTGTTCAGTCTTGGACCCGGCAAACCGCTCTCCACCGGCGGCGGGGGGATTATCATAGCGGGCCGGGAACAAAATCAAGAAGCCCTGGCACGTTGGTGGGCAGATCTGCCCCCGGCGTCGGGGTTCATTTCTGCCCAGGCCTGGGCGCGCCAGGCCGCTTTCAGGCTGGCTTTTCACCCGCGAAGCTGGTGGGTGGCGACAAGGGTAGGCTTGCAGCGCATGGGCAACCAGGAAGCGAGTTGGGGATATTCGGTGCGCGATTTAAGCGATACGCAGGCGGCCATTGGCGCTGCTTTGCTGCCGCGCCTGGATGAGATCAACATGCGCCGCCGTGAAGTTGCATCGCAGCTGGCGAAGGCTGTTGGACAAAGTTCGGCCGTGCAGATGTTGAAGCCCGACGCGCAGGCGGAGCCCATCTATTTGCGGCTGCCGCTGCTTGCGGAAAGCGAAAGTGTGCGCGAACGGCTTTTTGAAAGGATGTGGTCCGCAGGCATCGGCGTGGGACGCATGTACGAAAAGACATTACCGGAGATATTCACATCTGACAACCAGGCAGGCTATCCAGGCGCACAGGCCTTTGCCCACAGGCTGTTGACGCTGCCGACGCATTACCAGGTGTCGGAAAATGATCTACAGATCATGGAAGAGATCCTGGCTGATTTCTGATTTTGTCGGCCTGATAATTTTCACAAAACGAAACCCCAATCATTTCACAGTTTGAAAAGATACTCTAAAATAGGCGCTCCAAATTGGATAGTGTATTGGAATGCACTGCGCTGCAAAGAGGAAACGATGAAGAAAGCATTGATGGTATGGGGAGGTTGGGAAGGACATGAGCCAAAACAATGTGTGGAGCTCTTTGCCCCTATGCTGCAAGAAGCAGGATTTGAAGTCGAAATATCTGACACACTGGATGCCTACTTGAACAAGGAAAAGATGGTCTCCTATGATCTGATCTCGCAGGTTTTTACCATGAGCACGATTTCGACCGAACAGTTGAATGGGCTGCTGGAGGCGATTGGAAATGGAACGGGTTTTGCCGGCTGGCACGGCGGCCTGGCCGATGCCTTTCGAAACAACGTCGAATACCAGTTCATGGTCGGCGGGCAGTGGGTGGCTCATCCGGGCAATATCATTGACTATACCGTTCAGATCAGCGATCATGATGACCCTATCACGTCTGGACTGGACGATTTTGAAATGCATTCCGAGCAGTATTACCTGCATGTCGATCCATCGAACAAGGTCCTGGCCACGACAACGTTCGACGGAACGTACCTCGATTGGATCGACGGTGTTGTTATGCCTGTGGCCTGGACACGGCGCTGGAATAAAGGTCGTGTCTTTTACTGCTCTTTGGGACACGTTGCTGCTGATTTCAATGTGCCGGAGGCACGGGAAATCGTTCGCCGGGGGCTGATTTGGGCCGGGAGGGGGACAGTCTCCTGATGGCGGCAAAACAAGAACATACACAAGGATCGTTGAAGGGTTATAAAGAAAGTATTTTAGAAACCTGAATCGTAGTACAGTGAAATCACAGACAGAGCCTCCAGAAAGGAACAGACGGACGCTCAAATCATTCTTACCCATCTCTGATTGGCTGCCGAACTATAACAGCGAATGGCTGCGTCCGGACATCATCGCCGCC
>JBJYWZ010000318.1:0-3619 GCA_046259725.1 Promineifilaceae bacterium (SeqCode)
TAATACGCCCCCCATGCACACGCCCGGCAGAGAACACGGCCGTTCTCACTCACTTCGCGCTCGTTGAAGATTTCTTCGCCGCAGACGGCGCAGTTGGCGCGCCAGCCGGCGCGGCTGATCAACTTGCGCAGGTCCTCTTTGAGCCTGACGGGCTGGTAGACGAGCAGCTCCTCTGCGGCCAGGCGCTGGTAGCCGAGCAGGTAGCCCTGCC
Source organism: Promineifilaceae bacterium (SeqCode) (assembly GCA_046259725.1). Taxonomy (GTDB): domain Bacteria; phylum Chloroflexota; class Anaerolineae; order Promineifilales; family Promineifilaceae; genus JAACFF01. The sequence continues at coordinate 212 of JBJYWZ010000318.1, forward strand.
AGCGGTTGGCCGCGTCAGGCGTGATCGCCAGAGCCCGTTCGCGGCAGAGGGGATGGGGAGCGATACGCACGGCCGTTTCCGTCCTGGTGTTGATAAAGGTCGCCGCCATCTTGCCGTAGTCGACGATGCGCATCGTGCGGCGGCCGACCCAGCAGTTGCTGGCCACGGAAATGCCATCCGCGCCGCAGCCGTCTGTCTCCACGATCGCCAGCAGCACTTTGCGCGTCTGCGGCAGCTCAATCTCCAGCAGCTCACCGGCGTAGATGCCCATGCGCACGCCAAGCACCTGGCGCGGGCAGAGATGGTGGTGAAAATCGGCCGTTCTGGCCAGCAGGTCCTGCAGATCGCTCATGGCATGGACTTTATCAGCGTTTTGATCAGTCAGCCACTTGGTTTTGTCCCCGTTTTGCCCTTGCCAAAATCGGCCGTTTCGCTAACAATTAGGATATTAGATGGCGATACATCAAACAGTTGAGTGAAATCTCAGTCGCCCGAAAACCTTAGCAGTTCGCCAGTCATCCGCGCCTACATTACCCCGCGAATTGCCCTAGCTTTCGTTTAGACATCGTGCTTGTCTCTCGAAAGAGGAGAAACCCATGAAATCTAAAGTTCCCATTCTTTCCTTGACCGGCATTTTGCTGCTGGTCGCTTTTTTGTTGGTGGGGCCCGCAGCGGCCCAGACCGTTGCACTGGATGAGCCCTTTAATGATGCAAGCCAGTTCACCACAAGTAGTGGATTTTTCTCGGATGGGTCCGGCGATTATTTCGGCCTCACCGACGGCGCAACGGGCGACTTTGGCGGCGGCGCCATGCCGTCGGCGTTGAAATCTTATTCCGGTTTTAACGGCCGCTTCATGACGGGCATGGATCTGGATGGTGAAGGCGCATCGCTGCCAATCGTCGTTGAGTGGACCGGCATAAATATCAGCGGCATGACGTCACTTCAGTTCAGCGGCGATTTCGCCGAGTATTTCGATTCGCCCGGCGATATAGATGCCGCCGACTACATTCGCCTTGAGGTCCAGATCGACGGCGGCGGCTACCAAAACCTGCTCTGGTTCTCTGGCGCCGACTTCAGCAGCACTGGCGGGCCGTTTAATGGCATCTTCCGCGAAGACACGAACTTTGACGGCACGGGCGACGGAGCCGCTTTAGGCAACGCCGCTCAGAACTTTGTTAAACCCATTGCAGGCACGGGAACCACGCTCGACCTGCGCATGAGCGTTTCTCTTGATGCGGGAGATGAGGACTTTGGCGCTGACAACTTCCAGATCGGCGAGGCTGGCGCGCCGCCTGCAGTGCAGATCGTCATTAACGAGATTATGCAGAATCCGGCGGCCGTTTCCGACAGCGCCGGCGAGTGGTTTGAGCTCTATAACGCGGGCGCCAGCGACGTCGATATCAACGGCTGGACCATCAAGGACAACGGATCCGACAACCAGGTGATTAACAATGGCGGACCGCTTGTTATCACTGCCGGCGGCTACCTCGTGCTGGGCATCAACGCAGACAGCGCCACTAACGGCGGCGCGCCGGTCGATTACCAGTACAGCAACTTCTTCCTGGCGAACGGCGATGATGAGGTCATCCTTGTAGATGCTGCAGGCGTAGAAGTTGACCGCGTCGAGTATGATGGTGGTCCGGCCTTCCCCGACCCGAACGGCGCTTCCATGTCGCTCGAAGATCCGGCGCTGGACAACAGCGTAGGCGCGAACTGGTGCACCTCGACAACGCCTTTCGGCGCCGGCGATAGAGGTACTCCTGGCGCGCTGAACAACTGTGAAGCTCTGCCCCTGGAAGTTTATATCCACGATGTACAGGGGAGCGGCCCCAGCGTCGCTATTACCGACCGTGTCCTTGTCGAGGCCATTGTAATTGGCGATTTCCAGGCGAATGACCAGCTCAGAGGCTTCTTCATCCAGGAAGAAGACGACGATGTTGACGGCGACCCGCTGACCTCCGAAGGCATCTTTGTCTTCTGCGGGAACTGCGACACGGATGTCTCCGTCGGCGATCAGGTGCAGGTAACGGGCTGGCCGGGCGAATATTTCGCTATGAGCCAGATCTCGACAACCAGTTCGGACAGCAGCGTTGTCGTTGTCAGCAGCGGCAATCCGCTGCCCTCGGCCTCAACAGTCGCACTGCCGGCTGCGGACAGCACCAGAGCTGAACTGACCTTCGAGCCTGTAGAAGGCATGCTGGCCACATTCAGCGATACACTGGCTGTGAGTGAATACTTTGAGCTGGCGCGCTACGGGCAGCTCGTTCTGACGGCCAGCGAACGTCCGCGACAGTTTACCGATGCCTTCGAGCCTGACGCGACAGCTTATGCAGCGTTTCTGGACGATTTGAACACCAGGCGCATCATTCTTGATGATGACAACAACATCCAGAATGACGCAATCGGTTCGCCCGACGAGCCGTACTACTGGCCGCGCGCTGGATTGAGCATCAGCAATTACATCCGCGGTGGAGACACCATCGACAATCTGACCGGCATCATGCATTGGTCCTACGCCGGACAGAGCGGCACAGACGCCTGGCGCGTGCGCCCCGTTCTGGAGGCGATCGATTATACGTTCACGCCGGTTCTCCCCCGTCCGGTTCAGCCCAACGAAACAGGCGGTTCATTCAAGGTTGCCGCCTTCAACGTGCTGAACTACTTTGACACGATTGACGACGGCATTGATATCTGCGGCCCCTTGGCGGACATGGAATGCCGCGGCGCTGATTCAGCCGCCGAGCTCGAACGCCAGCGTGAGAAGATCGTCAGCGCTATGCTGGAAATGGACGCCGACGTCATCGGTTTGATGGAGATCGAGAACGATGCCGGTGGCGCGGTGCAGGATCTCGTAAACGGCCTGAACGCGATTGCCGGCCCCGGAACCTTCGATTACATCGACACGGGCTTTATCGGCTCGGATGCCATCAAGGTCGCGCTGATATATAACACGGCCACAGCTAATCCCGTCGGCGATTACGCCATCCTCGATTCAAGCGTGGATCCCAATTTCGACGACACGAAGAACCGCCCGGCGCTGGCGCAGACCTTTGAGGAAATCGCCACCGGCGCAAAGCTTACCGTGGCCGTCAATCACCTCAAGTCAAAAGGTTCGTCCTGCAACGACGTGGGCGATCCCAATACCAATGATGGTCAGGGCAACTGCAATGTCACCCGTACAAATGCAGCCACCGCCCTGGCGACCTGGCTGGCAGGCGATCCCACGAACAGCGGCGATCCCGATGCCATCGTCATTGGTGACCTGAACTCCTACCGCATGGAAGATCCGATCGACGCGCTGAAAGCGGCAGGCTACACCGACCTGCTGGACGCGCTGATCGGTCCGGACGCCTACACCTATCTCTTCGATGGCCAGCTTGGCTATCTGGATTACGCCATGTCCAACA
>JBJYWZ010000319.1:0-17623 GCA_046259725.1 Promineifilaceae bacterium (SeqCode)
CGCTGGATAAGGAACGGCTGATCGAGACTTTCTCCGGGGGCAATGCCCTGGTGGCTAATGGTCCGCTGCCGCCGGGCATGCCCGGTTACGGCGGTCTGGATGGTGAAAGTTATCCGTTCGATGTCGAAAAGGCACGCTCGCTGCTGGCCGAAGCAGGATATGAGGACCCGGCCGATATGGGCACGCTGATCTTTACCACACAGGGGTACGGCGATATCGGGCCTTATATCACGGCCGTGATCACGCTGTGGCAGGACGCACTGGGCGTGACAATCGAACCCGTTTTGCTGGATCCCTTCACTTATTACGACGAACTCTACGCGGGCAACGTCGGGCACTTCTTTTCATCAGGGTGGTGCGCCGATTATCCCGACCCGCAAAATTTCCTGGAGGTTCTCTACCATACCGGTTCAGAACAAAATCTTTCCCGATTCAGCGACCAGGGCATCGACACACTGCTGGACGAGGCGCGGGTAGAGCAGGATGTTTTCCGTCGCCTGGCATTATACCAGGAAGCGGAACGGCGCATCGTGGAAGCAGCGCCGGTGGTGTTCATCGAACACAGCATTTCGGCCGTTTTGGTAAGTCCCAGGCTTGAAGGGTATGAACTGACGCCCATCGGCATTCCACAATGGCATCGCGTTTCGAAGAAGCGCGACTGATAAAAGATGGTAGACTTCCCGCGGCCTAAGTCTCGCAGGTAATACTGCGAGCAAAGCAACAGCCGCACAAATTACAGATAGTCATCATCTTATGATCATTGTTGCCTTAATTGTTTTTCTCGGCGCCCTGGTTCAAAGCAGTATTGGGTTTGGCTTCGCCCTGGTAACCATGCCCATTTTGGTAGGCGTCCTGGGCATTCACCTTGCCGCACCACTGGTTGCACTGACGGCCATGCTACTGGAAATCACGATTCTCCTGCGCTATCGCGAGGCATTCAATTTCGGGGTGGTCAAACATCTGACCATCGCGGCCATCATCGGCATTCCAATAGGCGTTTTGGCGGCGAGCAGCATCGAAGCCGATGTTGTCAATAAATTTTTAGGCATTATCGTCATCGGTTATGCTCTCTATGCCTTATTGGCTCCCAGCCTGCCGGAACTCGCGGGGACTGCCTGGGCTTACTTCTTCGGCCTCATCGCCGGCATCCTGGGCGGCGCCTACAACACGGCCGGCCCGCCGATCGTGATGTACGGCAACGCTCGCCGCTGGCCACCGGACGAATTTAAGAGCAATTTGCAGGGGTTTTTCCTTATCAACGGCATCATTGTTATCATTGTTCATGCCGCCGGCGGCAATATCACGTCCGATGTGTTTCGGGACCTTATTTTCGCACTGCCCGGCCTTGCCCTGGGCCTGGCAGCCGGTTTCTATCTTTCGATGCGCATCAATCCGGCGCTCTTTCGCAATATTGTACTGGTCGCCCTGCTCTTCCTGGGCGCAAGCCTGCTCATCCTGTAGAACTATGCATAATCGGCTCTCGACCTGCAATGTTCATTGACCAAACTTGAAATCAGATCAGGACCTACAAACCACTGAGGTCCAGCATTACAAAAATCATGCCCAACAACTCAACGTCCACAGAACAAGAGAACCGGCCCAGCCTGCCCCTACCGCCACCCATCACAAGTGAAGAACCGGGGACTTGGGCCTATCATACAATGAGCCGACGCGTCGTAGAGATCGCCCGCCGCACGCTGGTCGAAAACGACTTCTCAGAAGAGATCAGCGGCCGCGTGACGGCTCTGATCGCCGAGATTCCGGATGAAGCAATCCGCTTAATGAACGACACAGCGCCGGACGCTGATGCCTGGAACGAATACACACGACCCTATTTAGACCAGAATTGGCTGACGCCGCCCTGGTTCTTTGCCGAGACCTACTTCTACCGCAGGCTTATCGAAGCGACAGGTTTTTACGAGCCAGGTTCCGGGCTCGGGGTGGATCCATTCAGCTACCAGAAAGAACAGGGGCTCCTGACTACTGTTGACACGATCCGCCAGGTCGCCGCGCGACTGGATGAGTGGATCGCCGACGGAATCGAAAGCGAGCATGTCGCCGCTCTGCTGGCAATTGATTTGTGGGGCAATCGCGCCGATTTGAGCCTTTGGCCGGCCGACCATGAAGGCGAGCAGCCAAAGGATGTGGACTGGCAGGCGGCTCGCGCCTACACGCTGGCCGACGATACCAAAACGGCCGTTAATTATCTAACGGGCCAGCCCGGCGCGACTGTCGATTTCTTGAACGACAACGCCGGCCTGGAACTGGTCGCCGACCTGGCCCTGGCCGATTACCTTCTGTCCACAGGCGCCGCCAGGCAGGTAAATCTGCACCTCAAACCACACCCGACCTTTGTCTCTGACGCTATGACCGCAGATGTATTGGCGACGGCCGATTTCCTGGCAGGAGAAGAAGACGAATCCGTGGCCCGATTTGGCGCGCGTCTTCAGAATCATGTCTCCGCCGGACAGCTCTTGCTGAAGGATGATGCCTTCTGGGTATCGCCACTGCCCATGTGGGAGATGCCGCAGGTGCTGCGGCAGGCATTGGGGCAATCAGACCTGATCATCAGTAAGGGGGACGCCAATTACCGCCGCCTGCTGGGCGACCGCGAATGGGCTTACACAACACCATTCGCCGGCATCGTCAGCTATATGCCGGCGCCGCTGCTGGCCTTACGCACGCTGAAGGCGGAACTGGCCTGCGGCCTGACGGAAGAACAGATTGCCCGCCTGAATGAAGAGGATGCGGATTGGCTGGTCAACGGCCGATATGGCGTGATCCAATTCGCTCTGCCAGCCTGATCAATTAACAATCAGCCGGTGTGCAATCTGAAGGTTGTACTGGACCAAGTTTTTTATAGTGCGTCAGGCGACGTGCCGCGGCAGCAGATCCTGCAGCGCCGCCAGTAAGGCGTCGATATCCGCCTGAGAGTTGTAACCCTGGACCGATACGCGGATGAAATCACGGCCGTTCCATTCCACCAATGGTACTTCTACGCAATAGGTATCATAAAGCTCGGCCTTCATTGCCCGAAAATCTCTCAGCAATGGGAGTGGAGCGATGGCCACCTGCCGGTAGTAGTCTGTGCGGGGATAAACATTTGCCAGTTCTGTCAGGTCGCAAATGCGCTTCAGCGCCTCAGAAAGCAGCAAGTGGCAGGCTTCACGTACGGCCGTCCAGTTATGTTCCTCTTGAAAGCGAATTGCCGCGGGAACGGCCAGGTAAGCGGAGAGATCATCCGTTCCCAGCCACTGCATGGCATCCAGAAAGTCGGAGCCGTAAGAGATACTCCGATTGGATCCCCATCCCCAACCGACGACCAGCGGCTCCACTAAATGCTGGCGATCGCGCCGTGCATAAAGAAAGGCGGATCCCTTGGGGCTGCAGAGCCATTTATGCCCGTTGCTCAGATAAAAGTCAGCATCGATGGCCACCATATCGAGATCCAGTTGGCCCAACGTGTGCGCGCCATCGATGACGGTCAGGATGCCTGCCTCCCTGGCCCGTGCGCATATTGCTTCCACGGGCAGGATGACGGCCGTGGGCGACGTAATGTGGCTGATAAAGATCACCTTCGTCTGCGAGGTCACCCCGTCCCAGAACTGCTCAAGAATTTCTTCCGGCGTGCCGAACGGCAGCGAGATTGGCTGCGTCACATAGCGAAAGCCGCGTTTGCCGCTTAGAAAAGCCCACACATTCTGACATGCCCCGTATTCATGATCGCTGGCCAGCACTTCATCAGAAGGCCCTAATTCCAGCGAACGAGCGATCACATTTAGGCCAAACGTCGCATTAGGAACATAGACCAGATCGTCAGCATCAGCATTAATAAAATCGCCCAGCGACTGCCGCGCCTCGGCCAGATATCCCCCCAGCTCGCTGCTAAAGAAGTGCACAGGCTGCCGCTCCAGCCGTCTCTGCCAAATCTGGTATGCTTCAAAAACCGGGCGCGGTGTTGCCCCGAATGAACCATGATTGAGAAACCGTACGTCAGGGTCCAATAAGAAAAGTTCAGCCAGTTCATCCATGTCCAATTATTCGACCTTTGATATAGTTCTAGAAAGTAAATTATGCGCCAACCAACCATCTATGACGAATCCTCGATTCTATTTTTCAGAGAGATGATCTCAAACAGCCACAGCGCTTCTTAACTTTTTATCATGACCAAGCAGCTAATAGTTGCGCCGGCGGCCGGCGGGAAAACCACTTACGCGATCAAGCTCGCCCGCGAGACGGCCGGCTCCCTCCAGGCCGAGGTGCGCGTGTGCGTTCCCACCGGCCTCCAGGCGCGTGCCTGGCGCAGGCGTCTGGCCGAGTCCGGCGGCGCCATCGGCATCCACGTATTGACGTTCGATCGCCTTGTCGCCGCATGCCTCAACGCCTCCGGAGAAGCATATACGGAGCTCAGCGAACCTGTGCAGTACCGGCTGCTGCGCAAGGTAATTTTAGAATCACCCCTGCATCATTACGCGCCAATTTCCAATAAGCCCGGTTTCGTTCAGGTTGCAGCCCGAATCATCACTGAATTGAAATCGGCGCTGGTTGATCCGCTGCAGTTTGAAAAGGCAGTGATAAGCCTGGGAGATGAAGCAAGGCTAAAGGAGCTGGGTGTCATCTACGCGGCCTACCAGGAGCAGCTTCAGAAACGCGGCTGGGCCGATCGCGTCGGGCTGCACTGGCTGGCAGTGGAAGCGCTGCAGGAGCGCGCGACGGCCGTCTGCCGGGATTGGCCTCTGGTCATCTTTGATGGGTTTGATGATTTTTCGCCCTCGCAGCTGGCTCTCATGCGCATTATCGCCGATCGCGCCCAGGATACCCTTATCACTTTAACAGAGGCCGAGAGCGTAACATTCCCGCGCTACAATAAAACGCTGCAGGCGGTTGAAGAATCGCTGCGCATCCGCGCGCAGCGGCTGCCGGTATCTGGCTCGCAATGCTGCGCACCCCTGCGCGATCTGGCGCGTCAGATATTCGCGTTGACGCCCGCCAAACCCCGGCCGGCCGAAGGCTCGTTGATTCTACGCGAAGTGCCGGACCGTGCGGCCGAGGTACGCACAGCACTGCGCTGGCTGAAGCAGCGTATCGTATGGGAGGACGTTTCGCCGGGCCAGACAGCGCTGCTGGCACGCGAGCTGCAACCTTACCACGCATACATCCAGCAAATCGCCGCTGAATTCGGCCTGCCCATTTACCTGGCGGAAGGCGCGCCGCTTGCCAACAGCCCGGTCATCGCCTCAATCCTTGAGCTGCTGCGCCTGCATCTACCTGCTGGAACGGGTCATGAGGCCGATCTGCCGCGCCGCCAGGTTATTTCCACCTGGCGATCTCCTTACTTCGATTGGGGAGAAGGCGGTGACGGGATTACGGCCTCAGATGCCGATCTTCTGGATACACTGGCGCGTGAGCAGCGCGTCATCCGCGGCCGCAGCCAGTGGGAAGCAGCCTTCGAGGCCGGCATGGCCGCCAGAGACGAGGAGGCGTATGATGAAGAAGAGAATGAAGGGCGGCGTCTGCCAGGTACGGCCGTTAGCCAACTGCATCAAAAATTCGAGCGCTTCCTGGCCCTGACCAGGGCGCCCACAGCCGCACGGACAATGAAAGAATTCGTGGGCTGGCTGGAAAGGTTAATCGGCCCTGAACACCAACGTGCCGACAATGCGGCCGCAACAGCCGATTCTCTATACATCGCCGCCAGGGCGCGAGACAATCCAGAAACGGCCGGAGAAGATGCAGCAGCTCTGCGTGCGCTGAAGGGTATCTTGCGCAGCCTGGTCTGGGCAGAGGAGTCGATTGGAGAATCCGATACCGTTACTTACGTTGACTTTTTCTACGAGCTGCTGGGAGCAATCTCCTCAACCCACTTCACACTGCCGCACCGTGCGATAGAGGAAGAAATATTGGTCGCCAATGTCACGCAGGCGCGCGGCCTATCCTTTGAAGCGGTGGCCGTGCTGGGCCTGAGCGAAGGGTCATTTCCACAGACGATCAGCGAAGATCCTTTTCTGCGAGATGAGGACCGCGCAAAGCTGCACAGGGATGCCGAAATTACGCTGGGCTCGTCCACGCAAAGCGCGGAAAGGGAATTTTTCTACGAAGCGATCACGCGCCCGCGGCAGCAACTTCTACTCACGCGCCCGATCCTCGCCGATAACGGAGCCGAGTGGGTTGCATCACCCTACTGGGAAGCGGTCGGAAGCCTGATTGACAGTGCGCCGGAAAAAATCGGCAGCGAAGAGCTGCTCAGCGCCGCAGAAACCGCTTCATGGCCTGAATGGTGGGAAACGGCCGCCGCCGCAAATGAGGAAGCCCAGGCTCAAAAGCAGGACCCCGGTGTCTGGCGGCGAATTCAAACGGCCGCCCACATCTGGCGGGAGCGGGCTGCAGCGAACAGTTCGCAGTGGGATGGCGACCTGAGCATCCTGGCGGCAGCCCTTGCGGATGAGCATGGTCCGCAAAAGGTCTGGAGTGCCAGCCGTCTGGAGCTGTACCAGACCTGCGCTTTCGCATTTTACACGCGCTATGTTCTTGGGCTGTCACAAAGACCTGAACCGGTGGAAGGGCTGGATATACGCCAGCTCGGCAGTCTCTATCACAATATTTTTGAGCAGGCCGCGCGGATTGAGGGAGTGGACTTCACGGATGAAACGGCCGTGCGCGAAGCAGTGGCCGCAGCGGCCGCGCCGATCCTGGACGCCGCACCGGAGGAGGAAGGGTTCCGCGAAACCCCATGGTGGGAACATACACGCCGGGAAATCATAGACAATGTGACGAGCTCAATCCAGGCATTGGCCGGCAACGGCTACGAATTTCTACAGGCCGAAGCTTCCTTTGGCTTTGCGAACTCCCCGCTGGTAATCACAGATGGCGCGGACCAACTCAAGCTGCACGGCTTTATCGACCGTGTTGATCGCGGCGAAAACGGTCAAATCCGCCTGATCGACTATAAGTTGGGCGGCAAATCCAGCTACAGCGCCAGATACTTTAGAGACGGGAGGAAACTGCAGCTGCCGTTGTATGCCCTGGCGGCCCAGGAGGTGCTGGGTTTAGGGGCCGTAGAAGATGGCTTTTACTGGCACTTTCGCAATGCGGAAGCAAGCCCGTTCAACCTGGCCGGGGCACAGGGCGGGGTAGAAGGCGCGATCGATACAGCGCTTGCCTATGCCTGGGAAGCTGTGCGCAATGTGCGCGACGGCCGTTTCGCTCCCCGACCACCCGATGAAGGCTGTCCCAGTTACTGCCCGGCTGCCGCTTTCTGCTGGCACTACACACCGTCCGGCTGGTAGGCGACCATTAAATTGCGATGACGGATCCCAGGATATTAGACGGCTTTGAACTCAGTGGCCCACAAGCGGACGCGGCTCTGGCGCGCGGCAGCGACGTGGCTGTGACGGCCGGCGCAGGAACAGGTAAGACACGCACATTGGTGGCCCGCTATCTATCGCTGCTGGCGGATGACGTGCCGCTGCGCCAGATCGTGGCCGTGACCTTCACGCGCAAAGCGGCGCGCGAGATGCGCAATCGCGTGCGGCAGGAAATCGGCCGTTACCTGGCCCAGGATGATCTCGGTGGGGGTGAAAGAGAGCGCTGGCAGCAATATTACAATGAGCTTGATGCCGCGCGAATCGGCACGATTCACAACCTCTGCGCCGACATCCTGCGCGCCCATCCGGCGGAAGCAGGCATTGATCCCCGCTTTGCCGTATTGGACGAAACGCAGTCCGCCATTCTCGTCGAAGAAGCGGCCGAAGCCGCGCTGGCCTGGGCTGTTGAATCAGAAGAGTCAGCGCCACTATTCACACTGCTTCGCGAGCAGCAGCTCCACGACGTCATCATTACGTTGATAGAAAACAGGCTGGTCGCGGCCGAGATCACCAACAATCTTCCCGCTGAAGATATCTATAATCATTGGCAGGAAACACTGCACGAACGCCAGGAGGCTGTCCTGGAAAGGATGCTGTGCGATGCGGAATTCGTCGCGGCCCGGAATACGCTTGTCTATAACCAGGCCACAAACCCTGAAGACAAACGGGAGTACCAGCGGCGGCTGGCGTTAGGCGCATTGGAAGATCTTGAAGGACAGTCTACCCAGGGCAAGCTGTGCAACCTGGCGGCCCTGGGCGAAATAGAGCTGGTGGGCGGCAGCCAAAACAACTGGCCGGGCGGCAGGGAACAGCTTGATGAAGTAAAAGAAGCGCTCAGGATTCTGCGCACGAAATATACAGACCAGAAGCTGCTCAACCTGCGTTTGAATGAACAGGATGAAGCCATCGCAGCAGCCGTGCCTGCCATTTACACCCTCTTTAACCAGGCGCAGACATACTACCGCGAATTAAAAAGCGAACGTGAAAGTCTCGATTTTGACGATCTGGAAGCACTGGCCATCGGACTGCTGGAAGAGCACGACGATGCGCGCCGTTACTGGCAGCGCCAGGTGGGTGCGCTGCTGGTCGACGAATTTCAAGATACGAACGAGCGCCAATGCTATTTCATCCGCCTGCTTTGTCCGGACGCGGGCAAACTTTTTATCGTCGGCGATGCAAAACAATCCATCTACCGCTTTCGCGGCGCCGATGTCGCCGTATTCGCCAGGGAGAAAGAACAGATCGACCGGCAGGAGGGCAGCCTGATCGATCTGGACATTTCTTACCGCGCACACGAACCACTACTTGAGGGAATGAACGGGCTGCTGCGCCCTGTGCTTGGCGACGACAATCCCGACCGGCCGCCATGGGCTGCGCCGTTCGCGCCGTTGAAAGCGGGCCTGACGCCCGTGCCCGGTCATCTATCTTCCCCGTTTATCGAGTTCCATCTGACATTGGGAACCAAAAAGGAAGCGCTGCCTCGCGCGGCCTCGGCTCTGGTTCAAAGAATGGCGCAGCTCAGGAGCGATCATGGCATTGATTTCGGCGAGATGGCCATCCTCTGCCGGGCCTCAAGCTCCTTCCAATATTATGAAAACGCCTTTGACGCGGCGGGTATCCCGTATCTGACCGTGGCCGGGAAGGGATTCTACGACCGGCCGGAAATCCGCGATCTGCTCAATGCTTTGCAGGCCATCGTCGATCCGCACGATGACCTGGCACTGGCCGGGCTGCTGCGATCCCCCGCCTGCGGGCTGTCCGACATCACGCTCTACCACCTCAGCAAGGCAAGAACGGCCGATCAGACGCTGTGGGAGACGATTCAACAAGCAGGGCTGGCAAGCGACCAACAGCAGTCGGAACGCCTGCATACGGCCGTAGCCCTGATACACGATTTAAACCAGCGCGCGGGTCGCACACCGGCGGCTGATCTGTTAAAACGCTACCTGGAACTGACCTACTATCGGGCCATTGTGCGCCGCACCGGCCAGCCCCGAGCGCTGCGCAATGTGGCCAAACTGCTGGAGGATATCCACGCAAGCGGCCTGATCAGCGTCACTGAATTCCTGGAATATATCCAGACGCTGCGCGACAGTGGAGCAAGAGAGGGTGAGGCGCGGGCGACGGCGGGCGGCGCCGTACAAATCATGACCATCCACGCGGCTAAAGGACTGGAATTTCCCGTGGTCGTTCTCGGAGACGCGGCAAAAGAAGGACGCGGGCGCAGCCGAATCGCCGTCGATTCCCGGCTCGGCATCCTCCTTCCATACAGGAATGATGAGGATTTACAGTCCGCCAGCTATGAAATGTGGGCCGCGCGATCAAAGGAGCAGGACGACGCAGAGACGGCAAGATTGCTTTATGTAGCTTTGACCAGGGCGGAGCAAATGCTCATTGTCAGCGGCAACATGCAGCAAAACAAATCCGGCAGCCTGAGCGGGAAAGGATGGCTGAAGCAGCTGGCGGATATCAGCGGGATAACCACGGCAAGCCTGAACAAATACGATGAAGACGGCTGTGAGCAGCATGAATTTGAATTCACGTTGCCGGCCGAACGTCCAATGCCGGGCACAACTGTGCGGGCAACCTTTTACGAACCGAACTTCCCCATGTTGGAAGCACCCCCAGCCGTCACTGAACCGCAGACGGCCGGCGAGCAGCCAGCCAGAAGGTCGCTGCAAGATTCGTTAATAAAAGACACCGTGCCCGAGGAAGAGGACGGCGAAGCGCCGCGGCTTGTATGGCAAATTGTTCCTCTGGAAGAACGGACCAGGGCGCCGGCCTGGGTCATCGGTTCCCTTGTCCACGAAGCCTTATCGCTGTGGCGTTTTACAGAGACCGGCTTTGAGGAATGGGTGGCGGCGAGGGCGCAGGAGCACGGTCTCGCCAATAAGCATCAGCTGCGTGATGCACAAAGAAGAACGTCGGAACTTTTACAGCGCTTCCAAAAGAGTGCACTTTATCGCGAGATCAACGAAGCATCCAGACGGCTGCACGAAGTCCCTTTCAATCACCTGTCTGATGGCGATGCGAAATTCGGCCGTATCGATCTGCTCTATAATAGCGACGGGACGTGGCATGTCGTCGATTACAAGACCGACAACATTCGTGACGCCGCAGAACTGAAAAAGCTGGAAGATGAAAAAGGTTACAAGAAGCAGCTTCAGGAATACGGCCGTGCAGTTGAACAGTTGTTAGGCACGACCCCGCTTTTAAAGCTATGTTATCTGGACTGTGTCGGCGATATTAAGGTGCGATCGATCTCAATAGAGTAACCACTAATTAAAACAGCCGCAAAGCGGTTGCACCGATTATAGAGAAGTAAGAGCAAAAATCTGCGGCAATGTGATCGGTCTGTTATCGATTCAAAAGGAGATAGATATGGAGTATTTAAATCTAGGAAAATCGGGCCTGAAAGTGTCGCGCATCTGTCTGGGCATGATGAGCTATGGGACGCCGGAGTGGCGCGATTATATCCTGACCGAGGAGGAAAGCCGGCCGATCATCAAGCGCGCCTTGGAATTGGGCGTCAACTTTTTTGATACGGCCGATATGTACTCGCTTGGAGTCAGCGAAGAGGTGACCGGACGCGCTTTGAGCGATTATGCGCGCCGTGATGAAGTTGTTCTGGCCACCAAGACCTACTGGCCCATGAGCGACGATGTGAACGATCGCGGTCTATCACGGAAACACATTATGCAGGCCATCGACCACTCGCTGCGCCGCCTGGGAACGGATTATGTGGATCTCTTTTACATCCATCGTTGGGATTACGAGACGCCAATTGAAGAGACAATGGAGGCTTTGCACGATGTTGTGCGAGCGGGGAAGGCGCTCTATATCGGGGCTTCGAGCATGTTCGCCTGGCAGTTTGCGAAGGCGCAGTATACGGCCGATCTACACGGCTGGACCCGTTTTGTGGCCATGCAAAACCATATGAACCTTATTTATCGCGAAGAGGAACGAGAAATGGTTCCCCTTTGCATCGATCAGGGAGTCGGCATCGCTCCCTGGAGCCCGCTCGCACGCGGCTTTCTGGCCGGCAACCGTACACGCGAGAAAGAAGGACCTACCACGCGCGCCAAAACCGATACCCTGGCCCAGGAATATTACTTCCAGTCCGGAGATTTCGACGTACTCGATCGCGCGATCCAGGTGGCGGAGAACCACGGTGTAAAACCGGCGCAGATCGCCCTCGCCTGGCTACTCAACAAACCAGGTATCACTGCTCCTATCGTCGGCGCCAGTAAGATGAGCCACCTTGAAGAAGCTGTGGCCGCCGTTGAAATTGAATTGTCAGATGAAGAAATGGCATTTCTTGAAGAGCCTTACCAAGCGCATCCGATCCTGGGACACGAATAAAAACTGCTCGGGCTGAGCCAGGCTCTACCCGAGCAGCAATTTCCAACTAATTACGAATAGGCGGGATGGCGGGATGGTTCATGGTTGACTTAATTGTCAGCCATGTCCAGACCACTGGAACTAACCCAACCCTCGGTGCCATCGTTCAGGCGTATTCGCACCCAGGGACCCTCTTGCCAACGTCCCAACAGGGAAACAAGCTCCCCTTTGTCGAGTTGGTCTATGATCTTGAACCGTAATCTTGGAGCAATATGAATGGCGAGATCATCTACTACAACTTCAGTTTCTGCAATCGCCGGAAGCGTTGTTGGAATTGAAAGTGTTTCTTCTGAGCCATCCTCAAATTCCGCAAGCGTATTTACCCAGTGACCCATCGCCGTTTCGTTAGCATAAATCCACCCTTCGAGCCCGCTTTGCGTACGCACCCTGAGCAACTCACCGGCGGCATCACGACCCAAAACATTCACCTGTTCCAGGCGAGAAATTGTAATGGATTGTCCTTTTTCTTGATCCGGCAGCAACAGATAAAGGCGCAGCGTTTCTTCCGCTGAGGCGGTGGATAATGAGGGAAGATCAGCCCCCTCATCGCTATAAGTAATGGGGCTGAAACTTTCTTGCAGATCGCCAGCACCCGCTTCTGGCCTGATTTGGAAGACCTGGTAGAGGTCCGGCAAGTCAGAGATGGCCGGACCGGGCACGGCCGTAGGCTCTAATGCTGTCTGTTCGTCACCGGCAACTCCCGCTGCCTGTGCCATTAGAGATTGGGAAACCGTTTTCTCCGTCTGGACGGACTGTGACGGATCGTCCATCCCCGTTTCTTGTTCTGAAGCAGTTTCTTGTTCTGACACCGTTTCTTGTTCTGACGCCACTTTCTTCTGCGAGTTTGGCACAAACTGCGCGCCGAAAACAGTTCCGTCGTCTATGTTGAACCCGGGGAAAGGCCACCAGAACAAGGCGGCAATCAGTATCAGAAGCAGCATAATTACCAGGGCAAGCGTGCGTGCCCGAAATATCCGGCTAAGAGAACCAGCTTTTTTCGAACTACTGCTTTGCTCTATTTGTTTGGCGAGGGCCTGCTCGTAAATATGGCAGTTTTCATGGTTCTCAGAAAGGCAGTGTGTTTTTTGCCTCTCACGAGCTATTTCAAGCGCCTCTTCCAGGGCATAGCACCTGTTATTTCCGGAGGGATAATTCATCACCGACTTCGGATCTCGGGAAGACCCGAGAAAAGGGCAGGGATATTCGCTGATCATTTCATCGGCGACAGGCAAAGCACCATCTCCGTCTTCGGGCTTATTTACATCTTCCATAACTATCAATAAGACAACAGCAAACTGACAGCTTGCCTTACGGTTGTATATTTCGCCCCTAAAATAAAATGTAGTTAGCGTGAGAAAGAATTCAGTTAGGCGTGAGAACCATATGGCGTGAGAAACTTGTAGGCTGAAAAAAAGAGATCAAATAAAGTATCCGCGGATTTTGCACACGGTCGATTAACGGGCGAAAAGGGCTTTCAAGTATTCGGCCGCACCGTCTGACATCAGGTCTTCTTGCAGGCGCGTGCGTTGGCCAAAGAGGGCAATGGATGTGCGCTGATCGACCAGGTGCCGGGCCAGTAACTGCAGCGCAGCTTCATTATCGTGGATATGTTCAGCGTAAATGACGCGATTTTCAAAATTGGCTCCAAGTCCTTCCGATTCATGGAACAGACGCTGGAAATACTGCTTGGTTGTTTCACGGTAGCGAGCCTGATGCGCGGCGCAAATGACGACATAGATTTTTTTCCAGGAAACAGGTCCAACCTGCTCCTGCCAACGGCTGATTACCTTATGCAGTGCATCCAGCTCCAGACGCGCTGCCAGGGCGGCATTATCCAGGTAAAGAGGCGCGCTTGCCCTGCCAAATTCCAGCAGCGGCTCTTCTTCGATGGCTCCCTTATCCAGAACATCGCGCACGATTTCCGTGGCCGTGATTAAGGTGTCGCGCTGTATAGATATAAATTCATGAGGGATATCCAATTTTTCCAGGATTGAAAGCCCTTTTTCAATGAGATCCAACTGGTCAGTCAAATCGGCGCGCACAGCATCCACCAACGGTCCAAAACCATTATTGGCCAGGGTAACATAGATGCCGAAAGAAACGTGACTAATAGATTTCACCCGCTGGTACAGGTCGGGAATAATTAACACTGTCTCCTGTTTCCCGTCAAAGTAAAGGGTGACATGATCACCGGAAACGATGATAGTCGGCGTGTCTCTGCGGCCCAGGCTCTCGTAACTGTACTGAATCGCCTTGCTGTAATTGTGATGGAATGCATCATTCAGATCATTAATGACACACGTATAATTTGTGAGCGAACTGTGATCATTTATTATCGTGTGATTTACACCGTTTGATTGATGAATATCGTTATCAGTCATGGGTTCCTCAAGCCTAAAGAGATTAGACATATTATACCACATTGCCAAATTGGGCCACATTACTAAAATAAAGGTGCAATGCTGTCGGCCAGAAGATTGATCACAACCCCCTCACGTTGAGCCATGCCGGCCACGAGCAGTAAGTGCGCGCCGCGGATGATGTTCTGATAACGGCCGTATACATCCGGCCGGACAATGACATTGATCATCCCATTTTCATCTTCCAGGGTCAGGAAATGGAAACCCTTGGCCGTCGGTGGTGATTGGTGTACAACCAATAAACCGGCAGACTTCACCTGCTGGCCGTTTGTGCAGCCTGCCAGCCCCTCGCTTCCCAAGATATTTTGTTCGTCCAGGCGTGCGCGATAGAGCGTCATAATATGGTCGCCGGGCGAGAGGCCCATAATTTCCTGCTCCGCCAGCATTGATTCGGTGAGCGTTTGCGGCGGCAGATCGATTTCAAGCGGACTATAAACCAGGTCCAGCATCTCTTCATCGAGGTTCAAGGTGCCGAGTTCCCACATCAATTGACGCCGGGGAATGCCCCAGCCATCCATGCCGCCGGCCATGATCAAGTTTTCAACATTTCCCCCACCTATTCGTGTGCGTAGACAGAAATCAAGCAGCGAATCATAAGGGCGCAGCTCTCTTTCGCTCAAAATGCGCGCCACCTGATCTTCACGCACTCCCTTTACAAAATGCAGACCCAGGCGGATGCCGTTCTCTTCCACGCTGCACCAGGCGCGGCTGTGGTGGATATCCACCGGCCATACTGTCATTCCCTGGCGGCGAATTTCATTTACAAGAACGGCCGCATTCCAGAATCCCATTGGCTGGTTATTCAAGAGGGCGGCGAAAAAAGCAGCAGGATGGTATTTCTTAAGCCAAGCCGACTGGTATACCAGAACCGCAAAGGCAGCAGCGTGACTTTTGGCGAAGGAATACCCCCCAAAGGCCAACAACTGCTCGAAGACTGTTTGCGCCACGCTGTCCGAAACACCAGCTTCGCCCGCTCCGATGAGGAAAGCGTCGCGAAAGCGAGCGATCTCTTCCGTGGCTCGTTTGGCTCCCAATGCCCGGCGCAGTTTCTCTCCCTGACCTGCCGAAAAACCAGCCATATCACGCGCCACTTTGAGCACCTGCTCCTGGAACAAGATGACGCCCATGGTCTCCTCCAACGCCGGCTGCAAGAGGGGGTGCAAATAAGTGACCGGTTCCAATCCCTGCCGGCGGCGCAGATAAGGATGAACCATATTGCCCTGGATGGGGCCGGGCCGGATCAGAGAAATGCCAATGACGATGTCGCCAAACTCTTTGGGCTTGAGACGGGGCAGCATTTGCGCCTGGGCGCGTGATTCCACCTGGAAAACGCCGATGGTGTCCGCCTGGCCGATCATCTCGTAAACAGCGGGATCATCAAAATCGAGCGCATCCAGATCGGGCATATCGCCCGTCGTCTCCGCCGCCAGACTCGAAGCTTCGGTAACGGCCGATAACATGCGCAGCCCCAGGATATCGATCTTCACGAGCCCGATCTCTTCCAGCGCCTCTTTGTCCCACTGCACGACCACGCGATCGGGCATGGTTGCCGGTTCCGTGGGCACACGACCCATGAGCGGCGCCCCCGTGATGATCATCCCGCCGGAATGAATGCCCAGATGGCGCGGGAAACCGGCGATCTGTTTGCTCAAATCGAGCAGCATGGCCAGCGGAGCGCGATCGGTCAGTGCCGCCTTCTTCAGCGCATCCTGGTTGTCAAGCGAACGCACTGCCATGGTGATCAATTCCGGCGCCAGATCTAACGCTTTGCCGATATCGCGAATGGCGCTGCGCGTTCGGAAAGTGATAAAGGTGCAGGCCATTGCTGTATGTTCCTGGCCGTAGGTCTGGTAAATATATTGGATCACTTCTTCACGCCGTTGGGCGTCAAAATCGATATCAATATCAGGAACGACCTGCCGCTCCGCGGATAAGAAGCGTTCGAAGACCAGGTCATGGAACAGGGGATCGATTGGGCTGATGAAAAGCAGGTAGGCAACCAGGGAATTAGCGGCCGATCCCCGCCCCTGGCAGCGAATCCCCTTCTCGCGAGCGAAGCGCACGACATCCCAGACGATGAGAAAGTAATTGGCCAGCCCCGCCTGTTCGATGACGTCGAGTTCATGCTGAAGCTGGCGATTGACTCTTTCAGGCGGATCGTGACCATAGCGTAGTGGAACCGCTTCGTGGCACAGGCGGTGGAGATAGGCGCTGCTGCTCATGCCGTACCGCGTGGGAAAATACGGCAGATCCTGCAGACCATAATCCAGTTCAAAGCGGCAGCGGTCGGCAACAGCCAGGGTATTGCCAAGCGCTTGAGGCAGATCATAAAAAAGGGCCGCCATTTCTTCACCTGATTTGAGATAATATTCAGAATTTAAGCGGCGCAGATGCATGGCCTCGTCCAGGGTAGCCAGGTTGCGAATACAGACCAGCACATCTTGCAGTTGATGCCCGCTCGCTGCGGCGTAATGCACATTGTTGGTAGCCACGATTTGCAGATCGAGATACCCGCCCAGAGCAGCCAGGCGCGGCACGAGCAGGCCGTCCTCCGGCAGGTAGTGGCGCTGCAGTTCAATGTAAAAATTGTCACGGCCGAACAGCTCCAGGTATTGGCGAGCAATGGATATGGCCTTATCACGGCCGTTCTTTTGCAGCAATGAATGCGCGATCGCGCCCTGGCTGCAGCCGGATAACGCTATCAGGCCATCCGTACAGCCCATTAGTTCCTCAAAACCCAACCAGGCCTGCCCTTTCGGCGCGGCATGGCGTGCGCGGCTGATCAAATAGCAGAGGTTGTGCCAGCCGTTCTGATCTTCGACGAGGAGCGTCAGATGATGGTGCCCGCTGACGGGACCGCCGTCGATGGTCAGTTCAGCGCCGAGGATCGGCTGCAGGCCAAGTTCGCGCGCCGCCCTGACAAAACGCACGGCGCCATATACCGCGTCATGATCAGTCAAGGCCAGTGCCCGCATGCCCAGAGAAGCTGCTCGCGCCAGCAGGTCCTCGGGATGGCTGGCGCCATCCAACAGGCTGAAATTGGAGTGGCAGTGCAATTCTACGTAATCAATCATACAGCCGCTGCAAATACCATTCATCGCTGCACAGGTCATGAAAGATAATCAGCAGCAGTCCAGAATCGGTAATCAATTTGAAATAGTCACGCCATACCGCTTCACGCCACCAATCAGAACGAACCCGCCAGCGACGAGTGATGTTGACGATCGAATGCCGCTGTCCTTCCCACCTGATCCACTGCGGCGCGCCGGCGCCGTCCTCATCTACCTGCAGTAAAAGACCATCAGGCCACAAGCGCGTCATGAGGCAAGGGCTGCAATAAAAATCGGCGCTCCGGAAGCGGGTGGGAGACATCGGCCAGCACGGGTTGAAAGAAATTGCTTTGCCGGTACTTGATAATCAGGTTCCGCAAGCTTTCGG
>JBJYWZ010000320.1:0-2231 GCA_046259725.1 Promineifilaceae bacterium (SeqCode)
TCCACCATTTTGCGCGAGCGCCTGGTGATCTCGGGATTGATGATCGTGTACAGCTCGCGCGAGTCTTCAATTTCCCGGCCTTCTTCATCCACTTCAGGCAGGGTTTCAATCACGGCGAGGCGGATGGATTTTCCAATTTGCGGCGCGGCGAGACCGACGCCGGGCGCCACGCGCATTGTTTCGATCATATCGTCAATGAGCTGCTGCAGTTCATCATCAATACGGGTTACAGGCCGCGCTTTTTGGCGCAGAATTTTCTCCGGTAAGGTAACTATATCCAATGTTGCCATAGGTCATCTTTTTCTTTCTAAACAGGGCCCGCAGCGGTAATTAGCAGATACGCAGTTTGGCGGAGCGAAACGGCATTTCGCCCAACATAGCGGGCCTGACTATTGTTCGCCAGGATGGTAGAACGAAATTTGCTATTCGTCAATCGGGGGCATACGACGCGGGATGCGGCCACGTTCCAACTCTTGCTTATAAACGTCAAGCAAGACCGTGTATTCTTCGCGCCGCGCTGCACCATCTTTACGGCTCTGGCCTTCGCGGTACTCTTCCAGGCGATGAAAAATGTCGCTCAATACCTGGCTGGGATGAGGAATACGGTCGAAAATTATATCGGATTCTGCGCCGGCCGTTTCAATATGGACATCGCCGTAATCAAAGATGGTGGCAAAAAAACCAGGCCTTTCGGCGCGTACGTTCTGGATGTTGCGCAGCGGCGCCTGCTTGCGGCTTTCGCCAAAGGCAAAAGGTTTGCGGTCTATGTCAATAACGTCGCGATCTGTGAGCTGGAAAATGTCGTTACGCCAGTTTTCATAGCGCCAGAGCAGCCATATAAGATCAATCAAGATTAAAACAAAGACGGCAGAATAGAAAATCGAACCGCTGATGCCAACGTAGGTCACTGCAGCCGCTGCTGCGGCACTAATCAACAGAAACACCAACGCCGGCGGGATAAAATCCCAGAGTAAGATCAGATAGTTGCGGCGGTAGGTGATGACATTGCCATCTTCGAGGCGCCAATCAAATAGCCGGGAAAAAGAATCCCAAAGTCCAGGTTGCGAACGGACGAAAAGTAGATCCTCATCGGCAAACATTTCGTCTTCGTCTGGTATTGGCTGTATTTCCGAACCAAGCTGGAAGTGTTCGTTAACGGATTGGCGCATGGTTGACTGGGCAACGGCCGCATCCATCTCCTGGACGCGCAGGCGCAGATCATTGAGCACCCTTTCCACTTCGCCGGGATCGTCAATGCCATCAAATTTAATCGTGCCCACATTAGAGGCAGTAGTGATACGGACGGAACCGATATTGAAAAGGTTGGCAGTCAGCGACGGCTGCTCAATAGCCACGCTCTGCACCATGCTGATAGGCACCTTGTTAAGCTGCGTGCGGAAGGTGCGCATGGCAAATTCTCGATGGGAAATATGCTTGTTGGTGATGACAAAATAGTCATTACGCCAGTCGAGCAAACGCAGCACGATCATAGTACCAAAAAAGAGAACAGGTAAGACAATGGCCAGCATACGCAGCACGCGCAAAGGCGTCGTGTCGGCCGGGATGAGGAAATAGGCCAGCACAGGGATCAGGAACAGCCCTAACAGTGGGATAACCAGCTTCTCCAGAAGAAATATGGAACTGCGGCGCGAATAGTATTCGACAACTTCGTCGGGCAGCAGGCGTATGGGTCCGATGCGCTGGCGCTGCTCAACCAGGGGCAGTTTATGAGCTATTTCCCATACATCTTCGGGCAGACCGCCATACCATTGGCCATCCTCATCGACAACGGGTGCAAGACGCTGGATTGCCTGGGGATAAGCGCGAAGGAACTGGCGAAAATCATCGCCCTTCAAGATGATGACGTGGCCGGCATCGGTGCCGGTTACCGTGGCGGGATGGCTTCCGACTTCGAACAACCATTCGGCGCCGAAAAATTCGCCCGGCCCGTACTGGCGCGTACTGCCCTGGCGCACAATGCCCTGATCATCGATCTGCTTGGCAAAGAGACGGCCGTCGCGCACGAGATACATGCTATCGGCGACGTCTCTCTGATAGGCAATGACCGCCCTGGGGGCGAAGGAGTATTCCTGCGCCAATTGGTTGAGGGCCAACAATTCGTCGTCGTAAAGATCGGCGAAAATTGGATGTTCGGCCAAAAATTCCAGTTTAGTTGTCACACTTCACGTCCCGCGGACATTTTAACATAATCTTTTAACAGATGGAAGAGG
>JBJYWZ010000321.1:0-12745 GCA_046259725.1 Promineifilaceae bacterium (SeqCode)
AGACAATGCCCGTGGTGCCGTCGAGAGAAATCCAATCGCCTTCTTTGACGACCAGCTCTTCGCCGATGCTCATTTCGCGCGCTGTTAGGTCGATTTCCAATTCGCTTACGCCGACCACGGCCGGTTTGCCAAACTGGCGGGCAACCAATGCGGCGTGGCTTGTACGGCCGCCGCGGCTCGTCAGGATACCATTCGCGGCCAGCATGCCGTGGACATCGTCCGGCTTTGTTTCCGGGCGAACCATAATGACGTCACGCCCTTCTTCTTTCGCCCAACGCTCGGCCGTATCGGCGTCAAAAGCGATAACGCCAACCGCGGCGCCTGGCGAAACGTTCAGGCCTTCAGCAATCACCTGCGCCGTCTTAATCGCCTCGTTGTCCAACTGCGGGTGCAGGAAGAAGTCAACCTGGTTTGGCTTTACGCGCTGAACAGCCTCTTCCTTCGTGATCAGGCCTTCCTCAACCATATCGACGGCGATGCGAACCTCCGCCTGGGCGGTGCGTTTGCCGTCACGCGTCTGCAAAAGATAGAGCGTCCCACGATCGATCGTGAACTCCATATCCTGCATGTTGCGATAATGTTTCTCAAGCTTCTTGGATATCTCCAGGAACTCATCGTAAATCTCCGGCATCTGTACTTTCAGATCCGAAATCGGCTGCGTAATGCGGATACCGGCCACCACGTCTTCACCCTGGGCGTTCATCAGGAAGTCGCCTTCAAGTTCAGGCTCGCCGGTGGAGGCGTTGCGGGACATGGCCACACCGGTGCCTGACTGGTCGCCAATGTTGCCGTAGGCCATCGCCTGGACGTTGACGGCCGTTCCCAGATCGTGGGGGATACCTGCCGCATTGCGGTAATCAATCGCGCGTTTACCATTCCAGGACTTAAACACTGCTTCCGTCGCCAGGCGCAGCTGCTCATATGGGTCCTGCGGAAACTCTGAGCGCGTAAATGTCTGGTATATTTCTTTGAAACGGCTGGTTACCTGTTCCCAATCCTCGGCTGTGAGTTCAGCATCCGACTCGACGCCGGCATTCCTCTTCCTGGCCTCGATGACCAGTTCAAATGCCTCATCCGGCACACCCATAACCACGCTGCCGAACATCTGGATCAGGCGGCGGTAAAGATCGTAAACGAAACGCGGGCCCGTCCGCTTCACCATCGCGGCGGCAACTTCGTCGTTCATGCCGATATTAAGCACGGTGTCCATCATGCCGGGCATGGAGAACTTGGCGCCGGAACGACAAGAAACCAGCAGCGGCTTGTCTAGATCGCCAAAAATACGGCCGCGCTGTTCCTCAACACCCTTGACAGCTTCTAATTCTTGTTCCCACATGCCGGGCGGGAATTTTTCACCTGCGGCCAGGTAGTCATTGCAGGCTTCCGTCGTGACCGTAAAGCCAGGGGGAACAGGCACGCCAAGGCGCGTCATATCCGCCAGGTTGGCACCTTTGCCGCCCAGCAGGCCCCGCACGTCGTCCCAATTGCCGCCGACGTAATCTTCAGCTTCACTAATTTCGGTAAACAAGTAAACATACTTTTTGTCTGTTGATCCGCCCGCGCCGTTGTTGGCTCCTGCGGCTGCTTCGGTAGTAGAAAGTGTTTCTGGTGACATATTGTCATCCTCCATGTTGTTATGGACTCAATTAATGCAGTAATCGCCCTAATTTCATCCGCTAAATATGCAGCATTCAAGACCAGGGTTGATGCCGTTTGTGCAAAATACCGGCGGCATCCAGACACAATTGGACACCCTGGCCTCAATATTCATCCGCCTTCAGTTTACACGGCAATTCGTGCTATTGGTAACTACTTAGCGATCTTATATCCAATATTCCCCGATTGGCAGTGACAGATTGCACATGATTACGTGACAAAAGTCATATCAGACTCGATCTGGTGCTTATGATGCGTATAGTACGGTCAATTGTTGTTCGCCTGAATCGTCGCTATACTATGGTCTATGACCCTACGCATATTATTGGTAGATGACCACGAAGTTGTGCGGCTCGGCATGAAGGTGCTTCTGGACAAGCATCAAGAGTTTACCGTAGTGGCCGAAGCCGATTCGGAAGAAGGCGCTGTTGAACAGGCCCTCCTGCATGAACCCGATATCATACTGATGGATATTCGGCTTGCCGGCGGCAGCGGCATCGAAGCCTGCCATCAGATAACAGAGGCTCTTCCTGATACAAAAGTAATCATGTTGACTTCTTTTGCCGACGATGAGCTGCTCTTTGCGGCCATACGAGCCGGTGCGACAGGCTACGTGCTCAAGCAGGTTGGCGGCGGAGATCTCATCAGAGCGCTGGAGGCGACCGCCCGCGGCGAGTCAATGCTGGACCCATCGCTGACCCAGCGCGTATTTGTAGAGGTCAGGCGCTCCATTCAAAAGGAAGAGGCCATCGCCTTTGCCGACCTGACCGGGCAGGAAAAACAGGTTCTGGCGCTCATCGCCGCCGGCAAGACGAATCGTGAGATCGCTACGGAACTCTATTTAAGTGAGGGAACCGTCCGCAACTATGTAAGCAGCATTCTCAGTAAGCTCAACGTCTCCAACCGCGCCGAAGCCGCCGCCTACGCGATCAAGCATCATTTGCAGGATCATATTTAATTTCTGGCCGCGTAATAATGCTCAATCGCTCCATTTTCTCTCCCAAAATCTTTGCTTAATGACCACGACTAGTCCAACCTCAGAACAGATACTTGAATCGTTCAATAAAGCTGCTCTGGCAATTGCCGGTGAGTTGGATTCGCGCAAAATCCTGCAGGTGGTTGTCGATACGGCGCGCGTGCTTGTCAACGCGCAGTACGCCGCCCTGGGCGTTCCTGGCCGCGATGGGCTGCTGCGCCGTTTCGTATATAGCGGCATGACCCCCGAAGAAGCTGCCGCTATGCCCCATCTACCTCGCGGGGAGGGTCTTCTGGGCGTTATTATCGATGAACAGACGTCGATTCGTCTTCCTGAAATTGCTCAGGATCCGCGCTCGGCCGGATTTCCGGAAGGTCATCCGTTGATGACCAGTTTCCTGGGTGTGCCCATTGTCCGTGCCGGAGAAACGCTGGGCAATCTCTACCTGACTAACAAGATGGATGGTGATTGCTTCACTGACTCTGATGAGACATTGATCAAGATGTTGGCCGCACACGCTGCGGTTGCCATCCAGAATGCCAATTTATACGAAGAGGTTGAACGCCTGGCGATATTAGAAGAGCGGTCACGCATCGGAATGGATCTGCATGACGGCGTGATCCAGTCGATTTATGCTGTTGGTCTCACCCTTGAGTCATTTCGTCTTGAGCTGCCCGACGATTCCGGTGACACGGCGCACCTGCTGGAAACCGCTATCTCTGGCTTGAATGATGCAATCCGGGATATCCGCAATTTTATCCTCGATCTGCGGCCCCGGCGTTTCAGCGGCGATCTCAGCCAGGGACTGGCACGCCTGGTTCGTGAGTTCCAGGCAAACACCATGATCCCGGTCACGCTCACCATTGCCCAGCAAATTGATGATTTACCGACGCCGTCGGCTAGCGCTGTCTTTCTCACAACCCAGGAATCACTGGCCAATATCGCCCGCCATGCACGGGCCAGCGAAGTTACGCTGACGCTTGTCCGTTCTGATACGGCCGTTACCTTGGTGATCAGCGACAACGGGCAGGGATTTGATCCCCTCGACGATTCGCGGCGCGTAGGCCATGGTTTGGCCAATATGCAGGCCCGTGCTGATGGCCTGGGCGGCAGCTTCAAGGTGAATGCTGCTCCCGGCGAGGGCACGACAGTCACCCTTCGCCTGCCCGGCTAAAAAGACTTTCCCGCTTATGCTCATTTTTCAAAGCGCTGGTTTCCCTTCAGTGAATTTACCCGCCGCATCCAAATAACTTTCTGGAAAAAGCACTCTTTGGGGCGCAAAACCACCATGATATCCCCTCAGTGGATGACAGATGTCCAAACTTCGGATGACATTTGTCACTGAGAGATTTTGCCGCTGGGGCGTATACTGAGACCATGGTTGATGCGCTTGAAGCCGGGCGAGAAGAGAATAAGGCAAATTCTCTCGCGAATCAGGTACTGATGGAATCAGACGTCCTTCCTGGGAATGAGCCCAGAATCCGCGTGATGATTTGCGACGGTCACGAAGCCGTGCGCCGCGCGCTGCGCATTCGTCTGAGCGTGCCCGAACACCTGGAGATCATCGGCGTCTGCGGTGAACCGGTTGAAGCGAGCGATCTCATTCGCATAGCGCGACCGGATATTGTACTCCTCGGTTTGCACAGATCCTCGGATACGGAGATGGCCCGGGTCGTTCAGTTTGTTGCCGACATGTCAAGCAGCGCCATCAATGTGGTGATACTTGCGCCATACGTAGATGCCGTCGAGCGCGAAATACTGTTGGGAGCCGGCGCTCAACGCTATCTCTTGAAGCACATCAATTCGGACCAGCTCATCAAAGAGATTGAAGCCGTGGTAGCCGGCATGCCCGGTGCAAATTGACCCCCCAAACGCCCTAGCAGAGTTATCTCAGATCGCTTGCTCTCGATTGCGGCTCACGATCAGGCTTACCGCCAGGATGGACATGACCAGCACAATGGCCGCGCTGTAAAGGCAGAACTGGCAGAAGGCGTGAATCACAAGCATTTCCAGACCGGTAAGTCCCAGCGTAATTACAAAGGCAATACCGACCAGACCCACCAGCAGCTCCGGCATATATTCTTCAATCGTGTCCGACCAGTTTCCCAGCCAGACAACAAGAAAAATTGACGCATAACCAAGCAGACCAAGCAGGGCTACCGGAATCGGTCCGATGGAGGAGTAGGGCGATCCGGGGCCGCTGACCTGTCCGCAGTCAAAAAACTCGTTTACCGTACAGGATGTAAAGAGAACGCCGTTGTGATAAAGAAGCAGATAATAGGCCAGCAGCATGCCGGGCACCGCCAGAAGCTGGATTACCAGAGCCTGCCAATATTTTGGTAATGTCATAGGTCACGAATTGAGTTGCTGGTTGATACGGTTCTGAAACTCTTCAAGCGGCACATTCCCACGAATGATCTGATCGTTGACAAAGAAAGTCGGCGTGGAGTTCACGCCTGACTGGGAAGCCGCCTGCTGGTTTGTGCTGACCTTGTTGTTGTAGCGCCCGTCTGCAAGGCATTGCTCGAATGAGGCGCCGTCGAGGCCAACCTCTTCTCCCACTTGAATAAAACCATCGCGCAGCAGCGCCTGTTCCACTGGTTCGAGATTGAACAGCGCGTCAGAGAATTCGACGAATTTGCCTTGTTCGTTTGCGCAAAGTGCGGCGTTCGCAGCCGGTACCGTCGAAGGGCCAAGAGCGTAGGGCAAGACCATCCAGCGAACAAGCCCTGTATCTATAAATTCTTCCCTGAGCGCCTCTGCTTTCTGCTGATGGAAATCACGGCAGTGAGGGCAGCCGAAATCTGAAATCTCAACCACTGTCACCGGCGCGTCGCTCGCGCCTTCAACAACACAGTTTCCGTCGGCCGCATCACAAAATTCGCTCAAAGTCTGGGTTTCCGGCTCACGAGTCGCCAGATACAACAGCCCAAACAGGGCGATGGCTCCCACAATAATAACGCCACCGATGACATACCAGTTGGTTCCCCGACCCGTCTGTGTACTCTTCGTACGCTTTGGTTTCTTAGCCATACTTCGTCAACAATCCTTTAAGAAAAAATACCTCAATTCTTTCTCTTCTTTTTTAGCCTTTCTCTAGTTACTGGATGATTGCGGCCAACAGGAAACCTGGAACATTGTTGCCGTGATCAGCCGTAGTAGAAAGAGGTTTCTTAACAGTAAACTGTAATCAAATATCGTCGTACTCAGTGCAGATTAAACGACAATGCATAGTTATCGCACGCAATACTGATCCTAACCTAATAAAGCCACCGTTTGTTCTGGACCAATATGGGACGAAAAGTTTATCACGCAGCAGTATATGGGCAACGATTTTAACATGGGTCTGTTACAATTACAGATAAATGTCATATTTCACGCATGACATTCGCCACGATACAATGAACGAAATTTGATTTACACTATGCAATAGGAACCAGGACAAGAAAAGCCGGAGTTGTTTGGCATTCAACTCGAGCGGCTTGTTGAAGGCTAGGAGTTTATTATGATGACTGTGAATGATCTGATGACCGCGATTCCGTACACGGTTACGCCGGGCACGCCCCTGCGGCACGTCATCGAGATCATGAAAACGGAAGGGTGCCGCCAGCTTCCAGTTCTTGCCGATGGTACGCTGGTCGGTATCGTCACCGATCGCGACGTTCGATTGGTGATGAATTCCCCAATGGTCCTTCACGGCCACTGGCAGGATGAAGAACTTCTCGACAAAGCGACCGCCAGAGATTGTATGACCGCCAATCCCATGACAGTGGAACCTGATACGCCCGCCTATCAAGCAGCACACATGCTCAGTATATTTAAATTCGGAGCGCTCCCCGTCCTTGATAATGGTGTTCTTGTCGGCATCATTACCGTGACCGATTTCCTGGAAAGTTTTGCGGCGGGGCAGGCGCAAGATATCGTCGATGGTGCGTGAGAAATCGCCTCGTTTACTCTTGACTTAACCCTAAAAGGAGCCGTCTCATGTTTTCAAGAATTCTGGTACCGTTGGATGGCTCGGCCCTGGCCGAAAGCGCTCTGTCTCTGGCTGAACAATTTATAGAAGGGAGCGAGGGGCGTCTGATCCTTTTGCGCGTTGTCCCCTATTTTACGGTCCTGGCGGCCGATCCTCTCCTGTATGAAGAGATGAATCGTCTGGGCGAAGATGAAGCGCTTGCATATTTGCGGTCAATAAGAAATGAACTTCCCGATCCTGGAAAGGCTGACATCGTGTGTCAGGTCGGTTCCGCGGCCGATTCCATCCTGCAGTACTCAATAGAAAATGACGTCGATTTAATTGTCATGTCCAGCCACGGCCGTTCCGGTATCAACCGCTGGGTATACGGCAGCGTCGCCGAACGCATCATGAGTCAGGCCCCGTGCCCGACCCTGATCATCAATGCTCGCCAGAGTTCCCAAGAAGGAGCGCCCAGCAAAATCCTTGTTCCTCTCGACGGATCCGGACTGGCGGAGCAGGCGCTCCATCCGGCGCTCGATCTGGCGCAGCTACTGGATGCGGAACTGTACTTGCTCAGTGTCACAACCTCCGGCGAACTGCGTATCGAAACTGCTTCAGAAGCCGGGGCCTTTGCCGATATTGAAAACGGTGAGGTGGTTAAAGCGAAAGACTACCTGCAGGACTTGGCCGAAAATCTCGATTACCAGAAAGTAAACTACGACGTAGAAATCGCGTCCGGCTCGGTTGCCGAAGCCATCATGGATTATGCCGCCGAAAATGGCATGGAATTGATCATCATGTCCAGCCACGGCCGTACCGGTCTTAAGCGTTGGGTCTACGGCAGCGTCGCCGAAAAAGTGCTCCGTGGCGCCTGCTGTGCTACCATGATTGTACGTAATCAGTAAACAAGGATCGCCGCGTTTGACTTTGTGATGCCGCCGGGCAAAGGACCAGTTATGGATCGTAC
Source organism: Promineifilaceae bacterium (SeqCode) (assembly GCA_046259725.1). Taxonomy (GTDB): domain Bacteria; phylum Chloroflexota; class Anaerolineae; order Promineifilales; family Promineifilaceae; genus JAACFF01. Next base: position 7,558 of record JBJYWZ010000321.1, read on the forward strand.
ACTTGTACTCATCGGCTCAATAGTTATGTTCATTGCCGTCGGCGCAGGGGCGTTCGGCGCACATGGCCTCAGCGGCTACTTTATGAACTACCCCGATCTGCGAGGGACATATGAAACGGCCGTTCAATATCAAATGATTCACGGCATTGCTATCTTCATTGCCGCCTGGATGGCCACGCGCTACGATCCATCCTTCGCCAGTTGGGCCGGCTACCTGTTCCTCCTTGGAATGGTGCTCTTCTCCGGTAGTCTCTATCTCCTGGTTTTCACGCGTACGACCTGGTTCGGCGCCATTACACCGTTGGGCGGCGTTGCCTTCCTGGCCGGATGGGTCTTGCTCGCCCTGGCGGCCTGGCGCGCTCCCACATGAGGCTGTTGGGCTCTCGCGCTCGCCGTGCCCGGTATTCCGGAACATTAACAGCCCTTACATAAGCATTGCAGGCCTTGGCCGGACGCCATAAGCTGGCAGATAACGAGTCATTAACTTCCTTTTGCCGCTCAACGGCTGCTGTGCGTTGACTGCCATATAAAAGTCTGCAGTAAAATCTGGACAAGTCTCTTTTTTCCCGATTACCGCTAACGAACATGATTTCGCACCTCAAAATCTACGAAGTCGGCCCCCGCGATGGTCTGCAAAACGAAGCCGTTGCCGTCTCTACGGAAAATAAGGTGGCGCTTATTTCCGGGCTCGTTGCCGCCGGCCTGACGACCATTGAGGCCACTAGTTTTGTCAACCCCAAAGCGGTGCCGCAAATGGCCGACGCCGATGACGTGATGCGCGCCGCGCTTGCCGGGTGCGGTGGGGGCCAGGTGCGCTTCGTAGGATTGGTTTTTAACGGCAAAGGATATGAGAGGGCCCTGGCCGCCGGCTGCCGCTCAATCTCTTTCGGTGTGTCCGTCAGCGACACGTTCAGCCGCCGCAACACCGGTATGTCTTCCCGCGACCTCTTGCACACCGTTGACGGGCTGGTAGCCAGGGCGAAACAAGATGGTCTTTGGACCCGCGTCTATATCAGCGCCGCCTGGGTCTGCCCGTTTGAGGGACCGGTTGCCCCCAACAAAACAGTGGCCTTCGCCGAACGTGTGGGCCAGATGGATCCGGACGAAATATCAATCGCCGATACGGTGGGCTATGCCGAGCCGCTCGAGGTGGGCGCTTTATTCGAACAGCTTACCCGTCGCCTGGGTCGCCGCCGCCTTGCCGCACATCTCCATGACACCCAGGCGCTCGGTCTTGCCAATGCCAGCGCCGCATTGCAGGCCGGCATTCGTATTTTTGATACCAGCATTGGCGGCATCGGCGGCTGTCCATTCGCTCCGGGAGCCGCCGGCAATCTTGCGACGGAAGATCTCGTCTTCATGGCTTACAAAATGGGACTGGGTACCGGCGTAGACTTCGACAAATTGTGGTCGATCATCTACGATCTCGAAAAATGGCTCGGCCGTCCCATCGGCGGTCGTATACGGCCGTGGTGGGAGAGCATGTGCAAAATCGACCCCACCATCACCTTCCACTAGGCCCATTCTATCTCTCACCTATTCCTATCTCTATCCCCGCACATGTGTTAACATTGATCGCATGGTGCTTACGCCGGAACTACTGATATCGGCTTATATACAGGGCATATTTCCGATGGCCGGCGAGAATGGCGAAATCTACTGGTATGATCCGGATCCCCGCGCAGTTCTTCCACTCGACACATTTCACATCCCGCGCTCACTGCGTCGTGCCGTCAGGCGCCAGGATTATGAGGTGCGGCGTGATACCGCTTTTGGCGAAGTCATACGCGCCTGTGCTGCTCCCGCTCCCGGGCGCGAAGACACCTGGATAAGCGGCGACATCATTTCCGCCTATGAAGAACTCGCCCAGCTCGGTTTTGCACACAGTATGGAAATATGGCGCAGCGATCGTCTGGTTGGTGGGCTTTATGGCGTCACTGTAAACGGCCTCTTTGCCGGCGAAAGCATGTTCGCCCGCGAGCGCGATAGCAGTAAAATAGCCCTGGTGCATCTCGTCGCCCATCTGCGCGAGCAGGGTTTCCTGCTGCTGGATATTCAGTTCATGACTGAGCACCTGCACCGTTTTGGCGCCATCGAAATTACGCGCCAGGAATATAAAAAAGCCCTGGCGCTGGCCCTTAAAAAACCTGCCAGGTTCTGAACTTTTCTTTTACTGTTCTCTTGTAATCATGGAGATCGTTGCCCATGCAAAACATCAAGCAGCCGATTGATCCGAATGACGCGCGAGTTTTCAGCGGTCGTTCCAACCCGGTCCTGGCAAAGAAGATCGCCGACTACCTGCAGCTGCCGCTGGACGAGACGCACGTTTCCCGTTTCAGCAATGACAATCTCTTTGTCCAGCTTGGGGCGAGTGTCCGCGGCCGCGTTGTATACATCGTACAGTCGCTCGTTCCACCGGTCAGCGATCATCTGGTAGAGCTGTTGATGATGCTCGATATCGCCAAGAGCGCCGCCGCGCGTGAAGTTCATGCGATTGTCCCCTATTTCTCGTACGCCAGGTCGGACAAAAAAGATGCGCCCAGGGTCTCCATAACGGCTCGCCTCGTCGCCGACCTGCTGGCCACGTCCGGCGCTACCCATTTCATGACCATGCAGCTCCACTCTCCCCAGGTGCATGGCTTTTTCAGCATGCCGGCTGACCCGCTGACCGCGCGCGGCCTCTTCGCCAACTATTTCCGGCCGCGCAGCTACACGCCCGAAGACACCGTCGTCGTTGCTCCCGATGTCGGCGGCGCCAAATCATCCGGCCGTCTGGCCAGAATGCTCGGCCTGCCGGTCGCCTCGGCCAATAAGACACGCGTTTCGGATACGCAGGTTGAAATAGGCGGCCTGATTGGCAGACAGGTCAAAGGCTTCCGTAGAGCCATCGTCCACGATGATGAAATCGCCACCGGCGGCACCGTGCTGGATTTGTGCGATTTGCTGGTTGAACAGGGTATCGAGGAAATCTTCCTGGTCTGCTCACATGGCCTTTTTCTCGGAGATGCCCTGCCGCGAATTCTGGCTTTTCCGCAGATTCGCGAAATCGTCACCACCGACACAGTTCCCAGAACGGCCGAGAACAAACCCGACAACATGGTAATTCTCAGCACGGCGTCCGTCTTTGGCGGGGCGATTCACCAGAATTATTACAGACGCTCAATTGGCGAGCTTTTTGATTTTGGCCACGGCAGTGAGGATGAATAAATCGCTAAGAAAATAGAAAAACTATTCACGAGCACCCGCTCACCAAAAGATATGAAAACCTTTGTAGTGAGGGCTTTAGCCCTTAGCCGCTGATGCGGTTACTATAAACTTGTTTTCAGGAGAGTATTAACGGGAAATTTTCCCAGCAAGAGCAAGGGTTGCCTATGAAGATTGGCATGGTCACGGCCGTTTACAAACCCGTCATTAACGGCGTGACGCGTATGATTTCACAATACAAAGAGTGCCTGGAAGGGCAGGGGCACGAGGTCACCATCTTCACGCTTGGCGATCCCGACCCCGCCGGAGACGAAGCCAACGTGGTGCGTTCGCCGGCCATCCCCATCGGCGACTACGGCTACCAGTTGGGCGTTCGTTACACGCGCGAGGCTCGCGACCGCGTGCGCGCCATGGAAATACTCCACTGCCACCATCTTGTCTTCGGCGTCGACTTTGCCCATCGCTACGGCCGTTCCCCTGTCGTACTCACCAATCACACCCGCCACGACCTCTACACCAGCGCCTATCTCCCGCTGCCGCAGGGCGCCGCCGATGCCCTGGTCCGCCAGGTGTGGCCGGAATACGCCGGCATGGCCGATACCGTCATCGCCCCCAGCGCCAGCGTGCGCGACGTCATGCTGCAGTTCGGCGTCACGCAGCCCATCGAAATCATCCCAAACGGCGTCGATCTGGGTCTCTTCTACCATCCGCAAGCCCCCAGGACCAGGAGCGACCTGGGTGTCCCGGATGACGCCGTGCTGGCGGTTTACACCGGCCGTCTCTCTGGCGAAAAAAATCTCGAGACCCTGCTTGAGCAATTTTCTTTAGCCGTCGACATCATACCCGACCTGCATTTGCTGCTCGTCGGCCACGGTCCCGCCAAAGACGATCTCGCCTTTCTGGCGCGAAAACTTGGACTTGCCGATCGCGTTCACATGATTGGCCCTGTCGAGTACCGCCAGATGCCCGATGTCCTTGCCGCCGCCGATTTCTACGTCACCGCCTCAGTAACCGAGGTGCATCCGCTCGCCCTCATCGAGGCCATGGCCGTGGGACTGCCCGTCGCCGCCTCTCGCTCCCCTGGAATTATTGACACCGTGGAAAATGGCGTGTCCGGATTCCTCACCTCCGATCCTGAAAATGGGCTTTCCGCCGCCATCGTCGCCCTGGCCATAAACCCGGAGTTACGAATCCGCATAGGCGACAACGCTCGCCAGGCCAGCAGGGCCTATGACATTAACCACACCGTTGCCCGCACGGTCGATCTGTATAATCGTCTGCTCGCGGAACGGCCCGATCTCCAACGAGAACACAAGCACGGGCGTTGGTACCGCCCTCAGTCCAAGATCAAACCGCGGCTCAAGGACATCGTCAGAAAAATGGGCCTTGACGATGATGATCACGGCTACCACAATGGCCAGGTTGACGATGATTAAGCCGCTTGTTTTTTGTTCTCATCCGATCTTCTGTGCGTCCAATTCTTGAAGCTGTTGGTAGTTGAGTCATAGTAGTAGTCCGCTGGCAGATGAATGACATGGACACATCCGCACAAAACGATGATCGCAAGCAGCTCGGCCGTTGGGGTGAAGACCTCGCCGCAAATCATCTCGCGTCCGCCGGCTGCACCATCCTCGCCCGCAACTGGCGCACCAGGCACGGTGAAATCGACATCATTGCCCGCGATGGGGAGACCATTGCCTTCGTAGAAGTAAAGACCCGCCGCGGTACCCAATTCGGCCTGCCTGAAGAAGCCCTCACCCCTGCCAAAGCCGCCCGACTGACGAAGCTCGCCCTGGCCTACATTGCCCAACATGATCTGGTCGACACCGACTGGCGCATCGACCTCATCGCCGTCCAGCTCGACACCCGCGGCCGGCTCCTGCGCCTCGAACACATCCCCAACGCCGTCCTAGGCTGGTAAAAATAACCAATTATCAATTACGGTAATCGGCAACAAATAATTGAACACATTCAAAGTTGGCTC
>JBJYWZ010000322.1:0-2996 GCA_046259725.1 Promineifilaceae bacterium (SeqCode)
ATCTCGCCTTGCAGCGTCTGAATATGCAGCGCCAGCGTCTCCGGCGAGGGATCGACGCCCAGGGATTCGGCCAGCATCTTCTGCGCCTGTTGAAAGGTCTGCAGGGCCCCGGCGCGGTTGCCGCTCGCCGCCTGTAAGGCCATCAAGCGGCGGTAGGCTGTCTCGCTCAGCGGGTTCTGCTGCACGAGCTGCCGCGCATAGGCAATAGCCTGCTCGTACTGCCCATCCTCCTCAAAGTAATCGATCAGGCGCTCGATCGCGGCCTCGTAATCCTGTTTCAATCGTTCGCGATGGGCTTCGATCCAGGCGTCGTAATTAGCCGGTAGGAGGTCCCCGACGTAGAGGGCGGCCGCCTGCTCCAGTTCGGCGCCCATAGTCTGCAGGTCGCCTTCTTGTTCGGCCGTTTGCGCGCGGGCAAGCGCGCGTTCAAATTCCTCAACATCCAGGCTGAAATCTGCTGCGGGCCGCCACTGCAGCGTGTGCCTGTCGTAGGACAGGTATGATTCGGCGTCAGGCAGCGTCTGCCGCAGCCGGTAAAACAACGTGCGTAGATTGTTCAGCGCCTGCTTCTCATCCGATTCAGGCCAGAATGTATAGGCAAGCTGCTGCCGCGACACCGGCGCGTCCTGGTACAACAGGAGATAGGACAGCAGCGCCTGCAAACGCGCCTGGTCCAGTCCTTTTAACGTCTGGCCGTTGTCTGTAACATGGAAATTACCAAGAAGATGAATGCCTAATTGTGTCATTTTCGCCCTCCAAGAATGACTGGTCCTTCAGGTATACAAGGCAGGAGAACAGATAGCGGACGGGAAAGAAAAAAAGAAATAACAAACTGGACAGCAAAGCACACTCAACTGCACTTGGAGAATGCTATACTATTATTATAGGCAAATTAACGTATCTGGCAAGGGGCAGTCTCGGCCGCCGGAAACGACCATGCTTAGCATTCAAGGAAACGGCCGTTCCCCACGCAAACAAAAACGCCCGGCCCGATTGCCCGGACCGGGCCCCTGTGTGACATCGATTCAGTTGTCAGCCGGCGCCAGTTTGCGTCACTGAGTGGTTCTCACCCAGGATATGGCGCGGTCAGCTCGAGCTGGATGTTGTCCGGATCGCGGAAAGCCATCACGTAAATGGCGAAATCCCCGCCGAGATCCCTGATCTCCCCATGATCAAGATTCTGTTCGTCAAAGTAAGCGGCCGCTTCCTCAAGCGCGGCCAGGTCTTCGACGGCGAAGCTGATGTGGTCCAGTCCAACGCGGTTCTCGTTGAACGCGTCATTTTCCAATGCCTGCGCCGGATCATACGGCTGACCGAGCGCCAAGAGGACGGACCCGTTGTGGATCAACGCCCGGTTGGGTTCAAATTTCATAAGAAGATCAAATCCCAGATGCATGGTATAGAAGTCAATGCTTCGCTGCAGATCGGTCACGGTCAGTGTAACGTGGTGCAGCCCGCCAGTTGATATTGCATTTGCCATTATTCAAAAACCTCCAGGTAAAACACGATTGACAAGACTCATTACATATTACTATAAGTCAATTTTGATTGCAACTGCAAAATCCCCTGAGGGTGCGATCAATTTCTGTGTATGCTGTGGCGATACGTGGGAGCGCTGGCATCTTTGCCGGCTGGGAAGCCGGCGCTCCAATACACCGATTCTGATCGCATACCTCCTCTGAGGGCGCCCGTTGGTTCTCTTTTCAGAAACTGTTTGTTTGTAGGGCGAAATGGTTTTTCGCCGCTGCCCTGCAGTAATGCGCCACTTCAACCCGACACCCTGCAACCTGTACCCTGAACACCAAACCGCAGCACTTGACCGGAAATAAGGAACTGTGGACAATCCAATTCAGATCGGCCTTCTTCGGACGGCCCGGCGATCGAGCGAGGATATAGAAAATGGACTGGTTGTACTTCTTCCTGGCCATCCTGGCCGGTTATATCATGGGCGCAATTCCCTTCGGGTTCCTTTTCGTCAAAGCCACCAAAGGCGTCGATCTGCGCGATGTGGGCAGCGGGCGCACCGGGGCCACTAACTCCATGCGCGCCGCCGGTTTCGGCATGTTTCTGCTGACCTTTGCCATGGACGTGATCAAGGGCGTCTTCGCGGTCTGGGTCGCGCGCTGGATCGCCGGCGGCCGGGTACCGGCGGAGTGGTACTACTGGGCCGAGTCGCTGGCCGGGGCGGCCTCCGTGATCGGCCACAACTGGTCCATTTTTCTCAAGTTCGGCGGCGGCGCGGGCACCGGCCCCAATGTCGGCTGGGCGACCGCCATCTGGTGGCCCATGCTGTTCATCACCTTCATCTTCGGCGCGCCCACACTCTATTTCGTGGGCATGGCCTCGGTCGCCTCGCTGGCCGTCGCTGCGGTCATCCCCGTTGCTTTTGGCGTCCGCTACTTCGCCGGCTATGACAGCACGCCCGCCTATTTCGCCGGCGGCCTGATCACGGCGGCCATTGTCACCTTTGCCTTGCGGCCGAATATCAGGCGCATCCTCGCCGGAGAAGAGCGCGTCGTCGGCCCGGCCGCGAAACGCCGCGATAAGAACAAGCACTGATCGCCGGCAATGTTAGCAAATCACCAATTCAGCAGTAAAGCAGTTAACAATTAGCGCCTGTTTGTTATAATCACCCTCTATGAAAAATGAATTGGATATCGAGTATCTGGGTCTGGTCGACTACGGCGCGGCCTGGGACCTGCAGAAAGAGCTTGTCGCCGCGCGAAGTGACAATCCCGATCTCCCACAAAAACTCCTTCTTCTCGAACACCCGCATACGTACACACTCGGCCGCCACGGCGGCGAGAGCAACCTGATCTTCGACGAAGAGACGCGCAATTTGTGGGGCATTTCCCTATACCATGTGGATCGCGGCGGGGATGTGACCTACCACGGTCCCGGCCAGCTTGTCGGCTACCCCATCCTCTATCTCGCCCGGCTCTACGGCCGTGGCATCGGCCGTATTCGCGCCTATGTCTCCGACCTGGAACGCGCGC
>JBJYWZ010000323.1:0-1546 GCA_046259725.1 Promineifilaceae bacterium (SeqCode)
CTGGTGGAGCCGCTTGTCCTGGGCAGCATCATCGACGTCGACGAACGGGCCATCGCCCTGGAGGCGCGCGGTTTCAGCCGCGAGGCTTCCAAGAGCTTCTACCGGCCGGTGCCCGATCGCCGCTGGGAGCAGATTCTGCGCTGGATGCTGTTCATCGCCTCGATTCTCCTGATCGTTCTGCGCATCTTCTGGCCATTGATTAACCGCTATTACCTGGGTGCCGGGTGATGATCATTGACCTGGAAGACATAGCCTACGCCTACCCGCAGGCGACGAAGCCCGCCCTGCGCGGCATTACGCTCTCCGTGCCCGAAGGGCAGTTCCTGGCCGTCGTCGGCGGCAATCGCGCCGGCAAGTCTACGCTTTGCTATGTGCTCAGCGGGTTTATTCCCCATCACTTCAAGGGCACCTACCGCGGCAAAATCGAAGTCGCGGGCATGGATCTGACGCAGAGTTCGTTGGGCGAAATCGCGGGCAAGGTTGGCCTCGTCTTTTCCAATCCCTTTAACCAGATATCCGGGGCGCGCTTCACCGTAGAAGAAGAAGTGGCCTTCGGCCTGGAGAACCTGGGCGTGCCGCGTGAGGAGATGCATGAACGCGTGCACCGCGCCCTGGAAACGACCGGGCTTGCAGAAGTGGCCGGGCGCAGTCCTTACGCCCTTTCCGGCGGGCAGCAGCAGCGGCTGGCGCTGGCCTCGATGCTGGTCATGGAACCGCAGCTCCTGGTGCTGGACGAACCTACTTCGCAGCTCGATCCCGCAGGCAAGATCGAAGTCTTCGAAGTCCTGAACCGCCTGGCCGACGAAAAGGTCATGACCGTCGTGATTGTGGAGCACGAGCTGGAATGGATCGGCGATTTTGCCGACCGCGTGATCGTGATGCACGAAGGACGCATCGTCAACGACGGCGACCCGCGCGAGGTGCTGGTGGATGAGGCGCTGGTCGCCATGGGCGTGGGCAATACCGCCTACACGTCCGTCGCCCGCGAGGCGCGCGAGCAGGGTCTGGTCAACAACGACGGCCTGCTTCCGGTGACCCTTGACCAGGCTGTCGACTTTTTTAGCGGGACGTGATTGTGATTGCAAGAGGCATTTTGGACACGGGCACACGAACGTGACACCGAGATCAGACAGATTTGTTAAAAGACTTTGTGATCTTTGTGTCTTGTATGTGTCCCCCTTATTAGCTGCGGTCTAACAAACCTCAGGTAAACAGGAAGCAGGATGCAAGACGCTGGCCAGACGGCTGTAGACATTATCGTCGATCAGATAACCTTCGCCTATTCGCCGGAGGTGGTAGCCTTGAAGGACGTCAGCCTGGCCATCTCGCAGGGCGAAACCCTGGCTATCATCGGAGAGAATGGGGCGGGCAAATCAACGCTGGCCAAGCATCTGAACGGCCTGCTGCGCCCAGACCAGGGAACAGTAACCGTCGGCAGCTGGGATACGCGCCAGCATTCCCCGGCACAGCTCGCGGCGCGCGTCGGTTTCGCCTTTCAAAATCCCGACGACCAGCTCTTTAAGCGCTCCGTCTATGCGGAAGTGGC
>JBJYWZ010000324.1:0-2050 GCA_046259725.1 Promineifilaceae bacterium (SeqCode)
ACGGCACGCTCTATTTCGCTAATGCACAGGACTTCCAGACGGCCGTGCGCAGCGCTATTGAAGCGGCAGACCCGACGCCTACGGTAGTGGTCCTTGACGGAGAATCGATGAATGGTGTTGATGCCACGGCCGTAATCACGCTGCGCGAATTCCAGCAGCAGTTACAGCGAAGCGGCATCGAGATATGGCTTGCTCGGATAAAGACCCAGGTGATGGAAGTCATGCGCCGCGGCGGTGTGGAAGAAGCAATCCCGCCGGAGCATGTTTACCCTTCAATTCAAGCGGCCGTTGACGCTTTCCTGGCCCGGCAGGTAGCCGACAAATAGGTAACACGTTTATCCGGCGGTCCGTGTTGCGGCGGAGTCCGACCATCTGCCAGCTATGTTTCCCCGTGCAGTGTAACGACTAGGCGCCGGCTGCGGGCGCGGTTACGGTGTTCGCAAAGGTAGATGCCCTGCCAGGTACCGAGATTTAGATCACCGTTCGTGATCGGCAAGGTGAGGCTGCTTCCCAACAATACGGCCTTGATGTGGGCCGGCATGTCGTCAGGTCCTTCATACGTGTGAATGTAGTAAGGCGCATTTTCAGGCGCCAATACATTAAAATGGGCTTCCATATCCTGCCGCACCGTGGGATCAGCATTTTCATTGAGGGCCAATGATGCTGAGGAATGCTGGATAAAGATATGCGCCAGGCCGATTGATATGTCGCCAATCTGCGGCACCTGGCTGAGAATCTCGCGTGTTATGAGATGAAAACCGCGACCTTTAGCGCTGATGTTTATCGCTTTCTGAAACCAGGCCATCCTTCTTCACCTCACGAAACAGAGACCGCCAATACGCCTGCCGTCCCTGGTTTTGCGACCAGTTTGGGCCGCCGATTAGTCATTGCTGGGTGTAATTTTACCGGCATTAGCGTGTACCGGCAGGCTGTTAAATTACGTGAGCGTTTCTGGTGAATATCACACCGCGCCATTGACCCACAGGCATGCAGCCCCTATTATGCCCGGCATGCCGTATCGCCAACAGGCCCTGATCTGGCGGAGCCGCCACGACTTTCGTAAAGCATATATGCCCGGAACTTTCTACCTTCTCAGCATACTGTTCGTGTTTACGATCCTCTTGAACGGCTGTTCGTCCCCGGATAACGAAGAACTGCTAAACACGACAGCGGACTTTCCACCTGAACCTTCCGCGGCGCCACCCGGGCCGACGGAAGCGGTTACGGAGGCGATTGAGGAAGTCACGCCGGCAGGCACGGTTGATCCCGCCGCTTATCCTGCTGCGACGGCCGAAATACCGCAAACGCCTTCACCGGCGTCCTACCCGCAGGCGTACGACATCCCGGCCGGCGCCGCGACGGCAGCCGGCACCACTTCTGCGGATGCAGACATCAGCGTATTCCTGCCGATTATGGGCGGCTCATCTATTACGCCAACGACGGAACCAACCCAAACGCCGGAGCCGGAACCAACCGTGGATTTTGCGGCCGTCCAGGCTGATCTGGAGGCACAAGGCCAGGAGATCGGCTTTATAAAAACGGGCTTTCACGTCACGCTGCCCGAAGACAGGAAAGTGTTGGACGATTGGATGACGCGCCTCGATGCGGCGGGCGTGCCCTTTTTCCTGAAATCGGTGGACAATGCCGAACCGCTTTTCAAGGCGCAGGAACTGATGCGCAAGAGCGGTGTGGCCCATGTGCTGGTCTACCGCTCAACCGGCAGTGTGCCCCACTACGAACTGCCGCCGGAACAGGCCGCTCAGCACCACTGGACGATTCACCGCGATCTCTTCCCACCGGAACTCGACCCCAATCTGGTTTGGATTGAGACACTCAACGAACCGGATCGCACGCAGTCGGAATGGCTGGCGCAGTTCGCTCTGGAAACGGCCAAATTGGCCATGGCTGACGGCTACCGCTGGGCCGCTTTTGGCTGGGCTTCGGGCGAACCTGAACCGGGCCATTGGCGCGGCCCATTTATGCAGGAATTCCTGAGGCTGGCAGCGGAAAATCCGGAGCGCTTGGCCATTGCCCTGCATGAATACAGCTA
>JBJYWZ010000325.1:0-1733 GCA_046259725.1 Promineifilaceae bacterium (SeqCode)
ATGGTAGATACACCAAGTGCAAGGAGATTGTGAAATGACTCGTAGACTTATCCTGTTGTTCGCGGCGCTGTTGCTTGTGCCGCTGTTGGTGGTGATTGCCGTTCCTGTGCATGCCGGGGGGTGGGCGACGGTGGGCATCACGGAGATGCCAGAGGAGATTGTGGCGGGACGGCCGTTCACGCTGCAGTTCATGGTCTGGCAGCACGGCAATAAAGCGGTGCATGAAATATCGTGGGATGGCAAGCGCATGATTCCGATTGAGCCGCTGGTCTCGTTCGGCTCCGCGGAAGCCGGGCAGAAGCTGATGTTCGATGCCCAGCCGGCCAAAGAGCCCGGCCTCTTCACTGCCGAGATCATGCTCCCGGAAGAGGGGGAGTACGTGTGGACGATCGCGCCGCAGCCGCTGGCCGGCGTGACGGAGTTTGAGCCGCTGACGGTCATTCCCGCCGGGACAGGAACGGCCGTGGATCCGGTAACGGCGCAGACGCTCTCCCTGGCCGGCGTCACCTTCCCGCTGTGGGCCGCCGCGGCCGGACTTCTCTTCCTGGCCGTGTTCGCCCTGGCCCTGCGTACGCGTTCCCTGCGCAATAAACCCACGACACACTGATTCGCGCATTTAAGAGGTTCCAGGCGAGGCTGCCCAAAACCCAACCCCGGCAGCCTCGCCATTCCCCACTCCCCATTGCAAAATCCGAAACTTGTACTGAGCGAAGTCGAACTATCCGACATCCGACATCCGAAACTTGTACTGAGCATAGTCGAAGTATCCGAAATCTCCCATCCACATCCATGACATTTGTCATTCCAAGGCATGACGAATGTCATATATCTTGTTGTCCTTACGATCTAAAATTAGGGTAACCTTATAACTAATGCTGAGGGCTGCCGCATATGCGCACACAATCGACCAGCAACGAAACCGTTGAAATGTATCTGAAGACGATCGCCGAACTGACCTGCGACGACGGGCCGGTGATCATCGCCCGCGTGGCCGAGCGCCTGGGGGTGTCCCCGGTGACGGCGAATGAGATGATGAAGCGGCTGATTGAGCAGGAGTTGATCGAGCACGAGCGCTATAAGGGGGTGCGGCTGACGGAAAACGGCCGTTCTTACGCGCACAGCGTGATCCGCCGCCAGCGCCTGTGGGAATGTTTTCTTGTCGACCGTTTGAATTTCAACTGGTCCGGCTCCTACGAGGCGGCCTGCCGGCTGGAGCACGCGACCTCCAACGTGCTGGCCGAGGCCCTTTCGGCTTATCTCGATCACCCGGCGGTCTGCCCGCATGGCAATCCCATTCCGCGGGCGGACGGCACGATGCCCGAAAGCGGCGGCCAAACGCTGGCCGGCCTGAAGGTCGGCGAAACAGCCAACGTTTTGAGCATCATTCCCACTGATACGGAAATATTCGCCTACCTGGAACAGCATCATATTTTGCCCGGGCAGGCGCTCACGCTGATCGAGAAAGCGCCGATGGACGGTCCGCTGACGGTCAGAGTCAATTCGCAGCGCGTGGCCATCGGCCTGCCGATGGCGGCGATGATCATGGTGCAGCGGCAGGCGGAACACGAGACTGTGAAGACGGCGACGCTGGACACGCTGCTGCCGGGCCAGTCGGCGCGGGTGACGAAGATTGGCGGCAAAGGCGCGATCCGCCGCCGCCTGATGGACATGGGCGTCACGCGCGGCGTGGAGATCAAGACGGTCAAGGTGTCCCCGTTGGGCGATCCCGTCGA
>JBJYWZ010000326.1:0-2161 GCA_046259725.1 Promineifilaceae bacterium (SeqCode)
ATGGTGGTGGTTTTATGCCTGGGCACCCTTGCCGGATTAGGAATTACTACGATTCAGAAGAAGCTGTCCCCGCGTGCCGGATTACTCTTTGGCACGACCGTTTTGCTATTGTTGCTGCTGGAAGTGAATCCTCAACCGCAAAAATCCATTACGTCCATTGCGGGGATGCATCGCGTGGTAGATGATTGGTTGGCCAACCAGCCGCAGAAGAGTGTCATCATGGAATACCCTGTATATTATTCCTTTCGTCCACGAGCGCTCTACAATGCTCTCACGCACCAACAGAAAATCATCCATGGCTCCAGCATTGTCTCGCCCGATTATCTTGAAAGACGCCGCATACTTGAGCAGTGGCCGGAGGATCCGGCCGTCGACCTGCTTCAGAAGCTTGGCGTTAATTACGTGCTGGTGCACGTTCCTCCTGGGCAAGAAGACTTTGCGACGAACGTAATGCCCGGCTTGCTGCAAGATGGGCGTCTGGAGTTGGTTGCTCATTTTACGAACGACCCGGCAGAAAAATTGGCCCCACTGTTTCTAAATGGACACATCGAGCCATTGGGTGATAGCATGCAAGAAACGTATGTGTTTGAGTTGGTTAGCAATAAATAGAATGATTGGGGAAATGGGGTGTCATGGGTTGGGGTTAAGATGAATCGTATTCCCCATCTTGTTCCTCAAGATTTCTGATGCGCGATTCAATGCGTGACAACGAACGGTAAGCCTTATCCAGCTCTTGTTGTATCGCCGCTATTTCCCAGGTCAGCTCCCGCCGCTCTTCTTCCTGTCTCATCCAGACATCTGCCAATGCGCGCAGCCGGTTTTCGATGCCTTGTAGTTCTTGAGCTGCCGCAAGATTGAACTCATTTTGCTGCGCGTTGAGTGCACCGGTATACGGCTTTGCCGCTGCGCTTGCCCAAAGGTCGCGTAGCCGGGCGATCAGCGGGCCGGCTGCCGGTACAGTCGAGGTAAACGGCCGTGGCTTGACCTGGCCCGCATCCATTAAATCTTGCCATTGAGCCGGCTTATCTGGCCAGAGCAGCGCAGCGCGGCGCAGATCCAGCAGTCCCCCGATAATCAGGTCTTGATCCGCCTGCGTGATAGCCTTTGCGCCGTCTTGCGTGCGCGCTGCCATGATCGCCGGGAAATCGCCGATGCTGTCGCGATATGCCCAACCCAGGGCGCGCCGCTCAGCTCCTTCAATGCCTCCAAGCCAGGCTGTTTCGGCGGGAAGCGTTCCGTTAATGATTTCTGCGGGCGCGAAATGTTTCAGCAGGTAACGCCAGCGACCGCTGTGGAAGCGGCGCAGATAGGAAGCGCTGCCGCGTACGGAAGTGGCCGATTCATCATGCACGGCCGTCGCGCGCGGCGCATAGACCACGCGAAAGCCGCTGCGACGGGCCCGGGCGCACCAGTCGGCATCTTCGAAATACATGAAGAATCCTTCATCCAGCAGTCCGGCCGTTTCCAACACGTCCCGCCGCACGGCGATGGCTGCTCCGGTGACAAAATCAACATCTGCCGGTTCATCGAACTGCCCCTCATCACTTTCGTACATACCACGATGAGCGGGCATCGCCTGCGGATGCGTGATCAGGCCGCCCGCATGCTGAAGCTGCTGTTCTTTCCCGGGGTAAAGAAGCTTGCTCCCCACAATGCCAATCGTTTTGTCTGCTGCGAATGGCGCAAGCAGGTTTTCCAGCCAATCGCTGCCGGCCACGATATCTGGATTAACCAGCACGGCCGTCTCACTGTCCACCTGCCGCAAGGCGGCATTATTGCCTGCTGCGTAACCCAGGTTACGCTCGTTTTCAATTATCTTAACCGCGGGGAAGGACTGGCGTACCAAAGCCGGCGAATCATCCGTCGAGGCATTATCAACAAGCAGGATTTCTTGCGGTTTGTATGTCTGGTCGAGCAGGGCAGTCAGACACGCTTCCAGGTAAGCCTTGCCGTTCCAATTCAGAATAATGATCGTGGCGTCGGGTAAGTTGGGCATCTGCTGGCTTTTTGTTTCCGCTTTCGGCTTACGCCTGGTAGGCCTGCTGCACAATTGTCAGTACGAACCACAGATTATAACCCACCAGGAAAGCCGCGATACCGCCAACGAGCGCCCACTGCAGTTTGAGCTCCTTTCTGACCCCATAAAGGATCCCTGTGGCCG
>JBJYWZ010000327.1:0-4382 GCA_046259725.1 Promineifilaceae bacterium (SeqCode)
TATTGACGAGTGGTTTCCCCGATCTGCCGGGAGACACTATCCTGGCTAAACGGCGCTTCGCCAGGGAAAACTACGATGGGCTGCGTACAGCCCTGATGTGGGAGCCGCGCGGACACGCCGATATGTATGGCTGTATTGTCACCGAGCCGGTTACGGCCGATGGTGACCTCGGCGTTCTCTTTATCCACAACGAGGGGTTCAGCACCATGTGCGGCCACGGCATCATCGGCCTGGCCAAGGTGGCCCTGGACACCGGCATGATCGATATGCCCGGCGACAGGCCGGTGATCAAAATGGATACCCCTGCCGGCCGCGTCACGGCCTATGCACAGCGTGAAGAGGGGATTGTTACGGCCGTATCCTTCCACAATGTGCCCTCCTTTGTCTATGCGCTGGATCAGGTTGTGAAGGTTCCCGGCATCGGAGCGGTTCATTATGATGTCGCTTTCGGCGGCGCCTTCTACGCTTTTTGTCGTGCAGAAGAATTGGGGGTCAGCCTGACGCCGGCCGATTATGGAAAGCTCATCGATTTGGGAGTCCGCGTGAAAAAGGCCGTGATGGCCAGCCTGCCGCTCGCTCATCCATTTGAGGAAGACCTGGGTTTTCTGTACGGGACCATTATCGTCAGCGAGGCGCATGATCCGGCGCACCACAGCCGCAATGTATGCATCTTCGCCGCTGGCGAGGTCGATCGCTGTCCTACGGGAACCGGTGTCAGTGCCCGTGCGGCGATTCATTACGCGCGTGGAGAATTGGTCCTTGACCAACCTTTTGTCGTGGAAAGCATTCTGGGCACGACGTTTACTGGCAAAGTAGTGGATGAGGTGCAGTTTGGCCCGTACCAGGCCGTGGTACCCGAGGTAACCGGCTCCGCTCACATCTGCGGGCGTGCCGAATGGCTAATCGATCCAGCCGATCCGCTGCGAGACGGCTTCATCCTGCGTTGACAGGTACATGTATTCAAGCGGGGCTTTGGGCCGCGAATCCACCGTGGATTATAAAATATGAATTTCGGTTGACGATTCGTCTCAAGTTGGCGACAATAAGTATGGTAATAGTCGTACAAAATATTCCATGTACGTCGTGCCTTAAAAACCCCCAATATTCTTAGTAACAGGAAGGTTGAAAATGAAAGTTACCAAGCTGATTAAAACCCTGTACCCCGCCAAAAGCGTTGTCGAAGCGCACTGTGACGGCCCATGCGGCGTCTACGATCCCGCCTCCGCGCGCATTGCCGCCGAAGCCGCCCTATCGATGACCAAGAAACTCATGGCCCTATCTCATCCGGAACACAGCGACGAGGAGGCATCCCTCGAGTATCACAATACATTTGACCGTTTCGTTGCCATTAAGGAAGAACAGGCCCACCTGGCCAAGACCGAGGTCCTTGTATTGTGGACCGATTACTTCAAGCCGGTGCACCTGGAGAAATACCCGGATTTGCACGAGCTCGTCTGGGAAACGACCAAGCTTTGCTCGGCCGTCAAGCATCATGTCGATCTGGATGCGGCTAACCAGCTCATGGCCAATATCGAGAAGATTCACAATATCTTCTGGGAGACCAAGGGGCGCGACGTCGCCTGGTATGTAGCAAGCTGATTTCAGCAAGCGAAATGTCTGCTTAGCAGCAGAAATGACAGAACTAACTTTGCCCGACAGTGGCGCTTACGAACTGCTGCTCTGGCTATTGAGGCTCCGGCGGCGCGTGCGCGTTACCGGAGCCTCGATGATCCCCACACTTGCTGCCGGTGACGAGGTGCTCGTCGATACGCGTGCCTACATCGGCCGTTCGCCGGACCCGGGTGAAATCGTGGTCGCGCGCAGGCCGGATTGTGAGAACGTGGTCATGGTCAAACGTGTCACCGGACGGCTTGTAGACGGCAGCCTGGTCCTGCATGGCGACAATCCCGTCGCCAGCACCGACAGTCATGATTTTGGCCCGGTAGCCCCCGAATATCTGGTCGGCAAAGTAACCAGCCGCTTCGCCTAACCCGATTGTTGACGATTGGGCCTGATGGCACACCAACAGGCCTGATTGCACGCCATCAGGCCTGGTCTCGACTGGCCAGAAAGACGCCGGCCAGGATGATTGCACTGCCCGCAATGACAAGGGGCCCTGGAAACTCTCTGAAAATAATCATCGCCAGAAGCGTCGCGCCGACCGGCTCGCTTATGGCTACGATAGCCACGTAGGCGGCCGGTAGGAAGCTGAGCGCCCAATTGAGCGACGAGTGGCCAATAAGCTGTGGAACCACGGCTATCACCAGAAATAGGGCCACTACCTGTGGCGCGTAGCCCAGAATCGCCGTGCCGCTGACAAGGTTAAACAGCAGCAGGGTCAGGCCGGCCATGCCATAGACAATGGTCGTATAGCTGAGCAGTGAGAGGTGGGGCCGCAGGCGACGGCCGAGTAACAGGTAACCGGCTGCGGCAATACCGCCTATAAGCGCCAGAGCATTGCCCAGCATTGGATTACTGCCTCCGCCCGGTTCAGCAATCGCGCTCAAACTGATCACGATGGTTCCAGCTATCGCCAGGGTGATCCCCTGTTTCACACCGCGCGAGATGGGTTCCTTCAGCACGATGGGTGACGCCAGAGCAACCCAAATAGGGACTGTGGCGACCAGCACCGTGGAGTTGATGATCGAAGTAAAGGCAAGCGAGCTGATCCACGTGGCGAAATGAATGCCTAATAACAGGCCGGACAGCAAGGCGAGCAGCCAGCTTGGACCGGGCAGCGCCCTGACTTCATTCCGCTTGTTGATGAGTGTGAATGGATAAATAATCAGCGCCGCGAGCATCGTGCGCCAGAAGGCTATAGCCAGTGAAGGAGCCCCCTGATCTTGCGCCATACGAATAAGAATTGATCCGGATGAAATGGCCAGGATACCGATGCCGAGGACCAGATATTGTACTTTTTGCGACGGTCCATTACTTGTTGACATACTGATTCAACTTTTTCCTTTTTAAGGTTCCTGGCATGCATTCGCTTCCCGGCGCACGCCGAAATTACTGTACTAATTGCAACAAACTGACTATAATGGTAGCGGATTTGGTGACATTAGCATCTTTGGTTGGTGCCTGATAGGCACGGCCAGGGAGTATGTGTAGTAAGCCCTGTTTTGGCCAGAGATGCACAAATTTTATTGAGATAAAGGAGTAACCTTATGACCCATATCGTTACCAGACTATGTTTGCGTGACACAGCCTGCGTAGAAGTATGCCCGGTAGAATGTATGGTCCTTGGCCAGCCGGAAGAAGAGTGGCCCTGGCTCTATATCGACCCTGACACATGCATCGACTGCGGCGCCTGTATACCGGAATGTCCCTACGAAGCTATCTTCCCCGAAGAGGAAGTTCCTTTCGATTATGAGGCGCCGGCTGGGGTCTGGATTGCCAACACCAAGGAACTGCTGCCTGACGGTGCGCCGTTTGAGGGCGAAATCGATGGGCATCAGGTCAAATTGTTGAATGCCAAACAACTGGCGGGCGGCGAGGTCTTCGACCTGACAGAAGATATTCCACCGAATTACGATTTCTACTCTGAAGGACCCGGGTACGACGCGTTGGAGTGAGGCTAAGGCCTCTCTACCGTCGCGGCCCCGTTCCATTCCTGGGATGTGGTCCCGGTCATTTGAACCAATCCGGCTAACCACTCAATAGGAGTGGCTAGCCGGTTTTGCATTTTATTTGGCTTATTACAAGATTTCGAGACCCGGTTTTTCCACGAGAGACAGGCCAGTACATAGTGTGCAAAAAACCGCGTTTCCCACTTTGAGGAACCCATGACTGAATACCGAATCGAAAAAGACTCTTTAGGTGAAGTCCAGGTACCGGCTGATGCCTATTGGGGGGCGCAAACGCAGCGCGCCATCCTGAATTTCCCGATCACGGGCCTAAAACCCTATCCTGCGTTTATCTGGTCTATGGCCATGATCAAGCGTGCCGCCGCGGAAGTGAATTCCGATCTTAACCTGTTCAAGGATAAAAAGGTTGGCGATAACGTCGTCAAAGGGAATGAAATCGCCAAGGCGATCATGCAGGCGGCCGATGAAGTGATTGCCGGCAAATTCAACGATCAGTTTATGGTCGATCCCATCCAGGCCGGGGCTGGAACCAGCCACAACATGAACACTAATGAGGTCATTGCCAATCGCGCCAATGAAATTCTTGGTTATAGCCTGGACGCGCCCGCAAAACCTGTTCATCCCAATGATCACGTCAATATGGCGCAATCAACGAACGACACCATTCCCACAGCCATTCGCCTCGGCTGCCTGTGGCGTATGAATGAGCTTTATACGGCGTTGGATACAATGATGGCTGCCTTTTATGCCAAAGCGGCCGAATTCGATCCCATCGTCAAAAGCGGCCGTACGCAT
>JBJYWZ010000328.1:0-22663 GCA_046259725.1 Promineifilaceae bacterium (SeqCode)
GGAAATCCAGTTACCAGACCCAGCAATCCCTGTGGTTTGTTTGCCGAGATTAGCGCGGAGCCGCAGGCCATACAGCGCTGTATTAGCAGCTGGAACGACTTGGGAAGGCTGCTCAATATCGAACCGGAATTCCATAAGAGCCATCTCGGCTTACTCTGCGCGCGGGGCCTTATCCGGGTTGGCAGTGAACTGATAGGCATGGTCGTGGCAGGCTGTATTGCCCCGGCGGATTGGCCGCCTTCGGATGAAGAACTGCACTCAATCGCTTTGGAAATGAAAGTCGATCGCGGCGTTCTGGCAAGCCGGCTGGACCAGGTTTATGGGTTAGATCTAGATGGACAGGTCAGAGTCCTTTCCACTGTACAGACAGTGGCGAATATTGTTGCCCATATCCTGCAGGAGCGCCTTACGCTCCTGGACCGGCTGGACAGCATCGCCAATCTGGCGCGTTTGTAGACGTTTTGCCCAATTATAAAGGAATGATTCGATGAAAAAACTTCTAATTCTCGGAGCCGGAACAGCCGGCACAATGCTTGCCAATAAGCTCATTCATGAACTGAACTCGGATGAATGGCAGATCACGATTGTCGATCAGGATGAGGTCCACTATTACCAGCCAGGATTTCTGTTTATTCCTTTTGGCATTTATGGTGAAAACGACGTCCGCAAACCCAAGCGTGATTACGTACCGCAAGGCGTGGATATGATTCTATCCGAGATTGAATTGATAGAGCCGGAGCACAATCGCGTTCGCCTGGTTAAAGACGGGCGTGTGCTGAATTATGATGTTCTGATCATTGCTACGGGCACGTCTCCACGGCCCGAAGAGACGCCGGGACTGACAGATGGTGAATGGCGTCGGAGCGTACATGAGTTCTATACATTCGATGGCGCAGTAGCCCTGGCACGCCATCTACGAACGTGGCAAGGCGGCCGGTTAGTACTGAATATTATGGAACTGCCCTTTAAGTGCCCGGTCGCCCCGTTGGAATTCATTTTCCTTGCCGATTGGTTCTTCCATGAAAAAGGTATGCGCGACAAGGTTGAGCTGACTTTGGTGACGCCCTTGCCCGGCGCTTTTACGAAACCCAGAGCTGCCGGTCTGCTTGGCAACATCCTTGAGGAGAAGAATGTTAACCTGGTACCTGAGTTTTATGCCGAGCGGGTAGACGTCGAACGCAATACCCTCGTCTCCTTTGATGAACAAGAAGTGCCCTACGAATTGCTTGTTACCGTTCCCGTTAATATGGGCGCTGACGTCATTGGCCGTTCCGGTCTTGGTGATGAACTCAACTATGTACCGGTAGACAAGCACACATTCCAGTCAAAGCAATACGACAACATCTTCGCACTTGGAGACGCGGCGGCTTTGCCAACATCAAAAGCAGGCTCTGTGGCTCACTTTGCAGCTGAAGTCTTCGTTGAGAACTTTTTGCGTTACATTGACGGGCAGGAGATGCTAATCCCCTTTGACGGGCATGCGAATTGTTTTATCGAATCTGGTTTTGGCAAAGGCATTCTGATTGACTTTAACTACGACGTTGAGCCTCTTCCAGGCAAATATCCTCTTCCGGGAATTGGGCCCTTTTCCTTACTTGAAGAGTCGGAGATGAATCATTGGGGCAAAATGATGTTCCGCTGGCTCTACTGGAATGTCTTGCTAAAAGGTAAAGAAATGCCTATTGCTGCCCAGATGTCTATGGCAGGAAAGTGGAGCTAGGTGACGAGCATGGATGACACGGCAACAAATGGCCAATCGATAGATGAGCTTAACCGAAAGATTGACGTGCTGACAGAACAGGTTGCCTTTCTGACCGAAGAGGCCCGGCGAGAGCAGCGCCGTCGTCAAGAGTGGGACGAGCTGAAGAATGATCTCACCCCTGTCGCCAGTGATGTGTATCGCGTGGCCGTTCGTGAATTGACGGAAGTTGATGGCTATTTCAGCTCAGAAGATGTCTTCCGATTAGTGAAACGGCTGGTGCGCAATACGCGCAACCTCGAGCAGATGTTGGATCAGATGGAAAGCTTTGCTGCGCTGTGGCAAGACGCCAGTCCGCTAACCCGGGATGCGTTTGTTACACTGCTGAGCCGGCTTGAAGAGGCCGAACAGAAGGGATACTTCATGTTTCTCCGCGGTGGGCTTGACATTGCAGACCGTGTAGTGAGCTCCTACAGCGAGGAAGATGTGCAGCAGTTGGGTGAAAATATTGTTCTCATCCTAGACACTGTGAAGGAAATGACGCAGCCGGAAATTATGACCTTGATGCGCAGTACAGCTGCTACGTTTCGGGATGAAGAACCGCCTGAAAACGTTTCGCTGTTTACTATTATTCGTCAGTTGAACGATCCAGCAGTCAAACGTGGATTATCCAAAACCTTGACGGTTTTGGGAAGTGTATCTGAGAACTAAGCCCTGGAACAGGACGAAATCAGTCTGGTCAGGCACAAAAAAGAGTAATTTTAATAGTTCCTGTAACTAATCTTTGGAGGATTAATAGGATGACTGAAAGAGTTGTAGCTGGGAAAGCACTCCAGTTTGATGAAGATGGTTTTATGGCCAATTATGAAGATTGGAACAAAGAGATCGCTGAGGAGCTTGCCTCCGAGATCGGCATTAATCCTTTGACAGATCGCCATTGGACAGTAATCGATTTTTGCCGTGAAGATTTTGTGGAACAGGGGGATTCGCCGACAATACGCCGCATCACCTCACAAAGCGGCGTACCGACCAAAGAACTCTACTCACTGTTTCCCAAGGGTCCGGCAAAGAAAGTAGCCTATGTATCGGGACTCAAGAAACCAACGGGCTGCATTTGATTTGTCCCCGATTTTAATGCGAAATTGAGATCAAGGCATCTGGTGCCGGGAGAAAGAAATGTTTGAGGATAAGGAACGCAAACTGTGTATTATTTGTTCGAAGGGAACGTTGGATATGGCCTATCCGGGCCTGGTCCTGGCCAACGCGGCGCTCATGGAGGGCATTGATGTAATCATGTTCTTCACCTTCTGGGGATTGAATATGGTCTCAAAGAAGAAGATGAACACGTTGAAGGTTACGCCCATGGGCAATCCCTCAATGGCTATGCCTAACGGCATGGGCATTCCCAATATCTTGGGCATTCTGCCAGGAATGACTGATTTCTCAACTTCAATGATGAAGAAGGAGATATCTAAACTTGATTTTCCGCCCGTTGATGAATACTTACAAATGATCTCTGATGCAGGCGGTGAAATGTATGGCTGCAAAATGTCAATGGATATGATGAAACTTACGAAGGACGATCTTTGTGATGAGGTAAATGATGTTGTGGGCGCCATGGAGTTCATGGAAATGAGCGACGGCGCGCAGATCATTTTTATCTAAGTCTCCTAACGGCATCAATCGGCTGATTGGTGCTCCGGGAAGAGGAAGGAGAAGGGCCTCCGGCATAAAACTATGCCGGAGGCCTTCTGTTGATGTGCTACTGCTTTCCACTCTGATATTGGCGTTTAAGGCCAGCCTGATTCTGCTATAATTGGTGGTTAGGAGGCCAAAGCAAAATGAGAAAACTGGATGTCGTAGCCGTAATATTGGGCGGAGGAGTCGGTTCCCGTCTCTTTCCTTTAACTCGCGATCGTACAAAACCGGCCGTTCCTTTAGCCGGCAAGTATAGGCTCATTGATATTCCGATGAGCAACTGCTTTCACGCGGGAATAGACAAAATAGCTATCCTGACGCAGTTTAATTCCGTCTCGCTGCACCGCCACATCCACCGCACCTATAATCGGGATATTTTTACCCCTGGTTGGGTGCAGATTCTGGCTGCGGAACAGACACACCGCAGCGGTGATTGGTATCAGGGAACGGCCGACGCAATCCGCAAACAACTTCTCGAAATCGGGCAGGCAGGGGCGAAATACGTGCTGATCCTCGCCGGCGATCATCTCTACCGCATGGATTACCGTTTATTCGTGCAGCAGCACGAAGAGTCTAAGGCGGATATCACGATTGCCGTCCAGCCTGTAGATCGTGCCGACGCTTCCAGTCTGGGTATCCTGAAAATGGATGACAGCGGCCAGATAACGGACTTTGTAGAGAAACCACAGACCGATGAGGAGCTGGATGGATTTGAAAGTGGCGATGATCCTGACAAACCCTATATGGCCTCGATGGGCATCTATGTTTTCACTGTCGAGCGCTTATTCGAGATTCTGACCGACAGCCCGGGTACTGACTTTGGCAAACACATTATCCCATCTGCGATCAAAACAAATCACGTCATGGCCTACGTTTTTGATGGCTATTGGGAAGATATAGGAACCATGAGGCGTTTCTATGAGGTAAACCTTGATATGGCGGCGCCTTTGCCCAAGTTTAATCTCTACGATCCGCAGCGGCCGATTTACTCGCGTCCACGTTTTCTGCCCGGCTCCAAGGTCGAGGGCGGCAACCTGCAAAATGTGTTGCTGGCAGATGGTGGGCGTATTCAGGAAGCAACCATTCGCAATTCAGTCATCGGGCTGAGAAGCATCATTGACCGCAATGTGACAATACATCGCACTGTGATCATGGGCGCGGACTATTACGAATCGCCTGAAGAGCTGGCGGCCAACGAACGGGAAGGCCGGCCGAATGTCGGCATTGGCGAGGGGGCCGTCATCGAAGGAGCCATCATCGACAAGGATGCGCGCATCGGCCGTCAGGTGATCATTCGCAACATCCCCAACAGAGTGGATTACGAAGAAGAAAATTGGGTTGCTCGCGAAGGAATTGTAATTGTGCCCAAAAGTGCCACCATCCCTCACGGCACCATCATCTAGATAATCAAATCGTCTCGATTTGGAGATAAAATAAAAAGACCGGATTCATGAATCCGGTCTTTTTAATTGGCGGTAAATGGTACTATTAGCCGCACCCACCACTTGCGGGAGCGCGTTTCAGTTCCATCTTCACTTTGGGCGTATATTCGAGTTCGTAGGCGTGTGGATCCGGCTCAGACGCAACATTATTGGACCCGACGGCCGTATCGAAAATATAGCAAAACACATCACTGCCTGCGCCGACATTGAAGTTCTTGGTCAGGTCATCCTCTCCGAAGGTTGCCAACCAGTTGTTGATGCCACCGTCCAGGATGTAAACGTTGGGGACGCTCTCTGCTTCTAGAATCTTCCACGCTTCCGTGGCCTTTTCCTCGTCATTGCTCATGGTGACGAAAAGGGTGTTTTCCGGCTGCAAGTGCAGCTCTGCTATGTGATCCGGCAGTTCCTCAAGCGGAACGTGCTGCGAATCCAGGATGTGGAACAGGTTGTAATCCACTTCATCGCGCACATCGAGCATAATCACCTTGAGCTGGGTATCATGGAGCTTTTCCAGCAGCTCGCCAGGATGGATCTGGACCTGTCGTTCTTCGAGGACCAAATCTTTTTCATCGGCGATGCGTGCCCAGCGATCAAGCATGGTTGGCTGGCCAATCAGCATGACAGCGAAGGCACCTGCCAATAAGGTCCCGGCTGCCGCATAGCGCCACTTGGGGGCGGCGCTGGGATCCTTGTCGCCAAACCTCTGCTCCAATTTCTCCGCACCCCAGAACATAATCAACGCCATGATAACGACACCGACGACAACCACGCCTGTCGGCAGACCGAAGAGCTCCGGCAGTGTAAAGCGGCCCATATAGGATGAATTCCAAAAGACGGCAAAATTGTCAATTGTCTCTCCGAAAACGAAGATCCCGGCCAAAACGCCAAGGACGAACATGATCCCATCCTTCTTCAAGGTGGCTGCGGCCACCAGGGATGTTCCTGGACAGAAGCCGCCGATGATGAACCCGGCGCCCATGATCAAACCGCCAACTATGCCCGGCCAAAGGTACGTCGGATTAACCCATATCAGATTGTAGTCGAGCAGGCCAACGGCCGTGGCGAAGAATATCATGACCATGGCCACGACGATTGCCGAAAACATCACTTTCAGAACTGTCATGTCCTGGAAATAAAATTGGGCGGCCAATTTTCTGGAATTACCAAACCCGGCCATTTCCAAAACGGCGCCGAA
This sequence comes from Promineifilaceae bacterium (SeqCode), assembly GCA_046259725.1. GTDB lineage: Bacteria > Chloroflexota > Anaerolineae > Promineifilales > Promineifilaceae > JAACFF01. Next base: position 6,035 of record JBJYWZ010000328.1, read on the forward strand.
AGCGATGCCGATCAGAAAATAGATGACGAATGATCCATAATGACCAAGCAGTTCAGCCAGTGGTAGAGGAAAAGTAGTCATTATTACCTCCTAGTTCCAGGCACGCCGGAAGAAATAGGCCAACGCATAAGCGCCGCCGAAAACAGCAAACATAAATGCCCAACTGCCAACTGAGAGGACTGCACCGCCGGAAAGCGCCTGGCCTGATGTACAGCCCCGGGCGAAGCGCGCTCCATAGCCCATCAGCATCCCGCCCAGAAAGGCCAGGAACCATCTTGTACGCGTTGAGATATGAGGTCCTTTGACGGTTTCCCACTTGACGCGCTTATTGAACCACCCGGAAATAAAACCCCCGGCTACGGTACCCAACGTTAAGAAGACGATCCAGCTATCAAGCGCGTTTCTATCGCCGCCGGCCATTTCAATCAAGTAAGGTACTTGATTAGTGTGGGCAGGGAAGAGCAAGTCCTGGAAATAGACCAGTAACCTGTTCAAGCCACCTGATGCGCCCAAACCGCTTCCGGTCAGAAAGAACGCCAAAAACAAAACGACGCCTAACAATATCCCGGCCAGATAGGGATCAATATATCCCTTGGCCTCCTGAGCCTCTGTGATTTCTACAGCTTGCTCATCGTGAAATTCTTCTTCAGAGGGTGTATAAGTTGTCATAGTTGTTCTCCTATGCCATACAGGTAATGCTTAATCTGCTGATGCAGGACTTTCCGTTGGTGAATGATGCGCTTCTACTTCTTCCCAGCCCATAACCATTGACTTGATGCCGCTTGTCACGGTTGGACCCGCGGTAGTTGTTAAATAAACGTGCAGAACAATGAAGGAGGCAAGTAGCCACGATACAAGCGTGTGCAGTGGCGCGATGTAAGTAAGACCCCCGATGCGAACTGCAAATTCTGGCCACCGTTGCATACCCCACATAAGAGCGCCGGTAATGACCTGCAAAGGCAGCAGAATGTTTAGAAGTCCAAAGTACGTGATCTGCTGCAGCGGGTTCAAGCGCTGCTGCGGCGTCTTCTCAAACGGATGTCCCTCTCCCTTGAAGATACCCTGCAGGTAGTACTTGGCCTGTGAGAACGCCTGGTTGAAAAAGCCATGTGGCTCGGGTAAGAAGCGCTTGATATCGCCGCTAACCAGATTGTAGAACAGGGCCAATGCGGCGTTGGCTACCAGCAGAAACGCCATGATATTGTGTACCTGAACCACAAACGGAAAGCTGAATATGCCGAATGTATCTGGTTTGTGGATGATCAGGCCGGTAAAGAGCAAGATCAAGATCACGGCCGTTTGCAGCCAGTGCCACAAGCGTTCGTACATCGTGTACATATAAATCTCGCGGTACTCTTCCGGCTCCTCCCTGGCCTGACGTCTGGCGGCGAAGTATCGCATACCGGCGTGAACACCAACGCCAAACACAGTACCAAGGAGCAGCAGCGCTCCCAGCAGATCGACAAGGGCTACGTTATTGTGTCCGAGTACATACAGTCCACTTTGCGACACATCAGGCTGGTAATAAAGACTGCCGTCTTCGCCCGCAACAACGCTCCCAGCAATCAGATCGGCATCAGCGCCGATGAACGTCGGTATTACCCCACCGGGCGTTCTGTCTGAGAGAGACATTGCCGCTGTCAGGCGTGAATCTTCGCGATGGCAGGTCTGGCAATCCTTCGTGGCCCAATCGCCATAGGTCACGTTGTGGCTGATGCTGTAGGCTCTCGTCTCTGACTCGATGTGCGGGTTGTCATATCCCAGATCGGTTAGCCTACTGCTTATCAGGGCTTCTTTCTCCACGTTGTCGATGACGAGTTCGCTGTTGTTCAGGTTGCCATCCCCGTTTGCATCAAAAAGACCCATCACCTCGTCGTCATATTTACCGCCTTCGATCGCCCACACTTTTGCCAGGTCGCGGTAAGGAACTGGTCTTGGATCATCACCGTAGACCCAATACCAGGATGAAATGAGGTTATGAGGCGCAAGACTCGACCCGCCGTCGGCGTCTTCACGAGGCAACAATACGGGTTCAAACCCCTCTACAAGGATGCTGGCCATCGTTGGGCCATCGCCCTCAACGCCGCGACATTCACTGTATGGTGTGCCGTCCCGATTCAATACCGTCCAGTCCATGAAGCCACGGGCCGGGGCATACATCTTTGGAATATGGCAGGATTCACAGCTCAGCGCCTCTAAATGGCGATCGGTATAAGGCAGCCAGGTGTGAGTTGTGCTGGCCTCATGGCAAGAGTCACAACGACGCAGTGTATTATCGAACTGTGGAGCCAGCGTACTGGCGGTGCTTTCACCCTTGGCAAACTGATGTAATGGCCGGTAGAGATAATCGCCCAAATCAATGCGGCGCGGATCAAAGTTCAGGTGCTCCGGCCGTGTCGCTTCGCTTTCCTGGTAGTAAACCGGATTATTTAACGAATAGTGGCAGTCAGTACAACTTACGACACGTTCTGTGTGTACATCCCAGGATCGCGCTATCTCTTGTTTGCCTGCGATGTTCATGCCAGATTGGCTGATCTTCTGCGGTGACATGATTTGACCTGTTGTTATGGTACTCCATTGGTCCGCGGAACAGCCGGTCAACATGGTCGGTGTTTGCGCATCAACATGAACAAGACCGTGACATTGGCCACAGTTCTCATTTGATGGGTCCTGTACGTTAATGAATTCAGGAAGCAGGTTCCCTTCATCATCAAAGGCCTGGTCGTTCCACGCTAACTGGCCGTTTGTTTCATCGACGATGCCGCTTCCAAGCAGGGTGGCGCTGTTAGCCCAGGCGAATTGGCCCGCACGCAGCATATTGACGCGTTCCTCGTTGTTAGGCTCGTTCCAATGGCAAAGGAAACAGTTCATTTCTACGACGCCGGATTTTTGCCAGTCCCAGGGCACAAGCTCACCGGTCGCCGGATCTAATGTGCTGGTTTCAACGCTGTTGACACTTGGCTCGAGGTCTAGCAAGGGCTCGCCTTCACGGCTGGTGACGGCGGGGCCACCTCCGGCATGCCGGCCGCCAAAACGTTTAATCCAGTCGGCCGTCGTTAAATTGACGATGTTATCACCTTCAGGTGACAGCATGTCATAGGTAATGGGATTCCATTTGCCGAACAGGCCGGGGCTTATGTCCCAAGGCTGCCCATCTTCCTGCATGCCTGGTTCAGTGATAGAGTTCAATCCCACATCGGTGTGAAAACTATGCGTGGCGATGAACTCGGTATCATGGCACGAGCCGCAGGTTTTCATCGTTGATAGCGGTTCTCCGCTGTCAACAACGAGGTTGCCCGCCGCATCGAGAAGCGGGAACTGTGGATGGATCGGCGTACCTTCCTGAGCCTGAATCGTCGAGTCTGTCACGATGAGCAGGACCGTGGCAATGATGACCGTCGCCACGATCAGCAGCGGGAACGATCGTTTTAGGGATGGAGTTGGATTTCTGTGGTACATTTAGTTCGAGTTAACCTGTCTCTGTGATAGGCGGCTGCCCCATTTCATCGGGTCGCCATAATAGCCGAGGGCTTCCCAATCCATACGGCCGTCTTCGCTGTGACAATCCGCACACTGCAAAGCATTTTCCTTGGGCTGCACCATATGCGTCAATACCCAATACATTTCTGTTTCCGCGAAGCCATAGTTTCCACTGTAGGGAATACCGGATGCCTCGGCGCCTAATCTCGCCGCCTGGTCCCAATCAAAATCGGTCCAATAGCCGCCTTCGCCAACCGTCTTTGGCTGGAGCAGGATATTTAATTCGCTATCATATATCTGCTTCGCGGTATGAACCTTGAATGGATAAATTTTGGCTGTCGGATCGTCTATGCTGCCCAGTGGTTGGTTGAGCACCGTGACTTCATCTGGATCGATTTCATCACCCAGGATATATCTATCTGCATTTCCGTTGTACCAGGCGTAGTCGGGCATGAAGTTGCGTTCGTAGACAAAACTGCCTTTTATTTTCAAGTATTCGTGTGGATCTTCCGGAATGTCCTGCCCGGCTGTTGACCAGTCCCAGTCCATCTTCGTCGCATCCCGTAGGGCGCCTTCAGGAATGTGGCAGGTCTCGCAGGCGACGCTGTCCAGGTGGGCCGTAATGCGATCGTCCGTATGTACTTCTTCGGAGTGACACCGCGTGCAGTCAAAACGATTTGAATCCTCGGCACTGACTGAAATCATGTGACCACTGATCTGGTGTTCTTCGGTCCAGTGACAGTCGACGCATTGAAAATCATTGCGGCCCATATGCACGTCGATGGCCTCGGTGGGGAACAGGAGACTGCTGTCCAGATCGCCGTGTTTGACCGCGTTGCCGCCGCCGCCGTTGAAATGGCAGCCGCCGCAGTTAATTCTTGTGGGCGTGGTTACACTCTGCGCGGCTGCGACCAGGTCCACACCTTCGGCCGGCAAACCTGCGTTACTCTTGACGTAGGTGCCGGTCTGTTCGTGGCATACAAGGCAGTCGATATTGTCCTGATTCGAGAAATCGAAATCGGCGCTGTCCCAGCCGTAGCCGGCGTGACAGCGAGTGCAGCCGGTCCAGTTTCCTTGAATACCGATGCAAAAGTTGTTAATCTGGTTTTTCTTGCCGATTGTGACAGGTTCGTCACGACCGGGAAGCATCACGGGTTCACTTTCCCATGTCCAATGAACTGAACCGAGCATTTCATGCCCGGCATCTTCGTGACATTCCAGGCATGCTTCCGTAACATCTTCCCCAGTTTCAAAGGGGCCATTCATCAATACAGAATGATCGGTGCTCGGTACGCGTTGGGGCACGCTGCTCCAGGGGTCATCCGCCGCCCTTGTCTCTCTGGATGAAAATAAAACGATGGGCAGGACTATTAGAAGGAAAGTGACAACCAGCCCAATAACCCAAACGTACTTAGAATCTCTCATATTACTCACGCTCTTCCGCTAAATATATTAGTTGTGCCAACGGCGATAACTGAAAGGGTGGCTCCGTAACCTGGTCCTAGCTGTCCAGATCTAAAAAGCTGGACTGTGATTCCAATGATTTGCGCAGCACGAGGCGCATCTTGTCTAAGATTTCGATCATGCGTGGATCAGACAAGTAATAATATACAGCAGCCCCATTTCTTTCGGGGGTGACGAGAGAGCGCTGTCGCAGTATACGCAAATGACGGGAGACTGTAGGCTGGGGCATGCCAAGATCAACTGCCAGCTCGCTGACATTGCGCGGGCTTTTGTTAAGCTCGTATAAAATCATGATCCGTTTTGGATCACCCAACGCCTGGCAGATGTTCGAATGCAGCAAATTGAGTTCTTGCAGGGAAGGTGCATTCATAGATTGTTTCCTTATATGTATTCGCATATGCGAATACATCCGGATTATATCTGACCGGTGTGTCACAACGTGTGGATGAATGTCATATCCGAACCATGACATTTGTCATGTTATTGGGACTACGTTCCAAAATGAAGGCAACTTTTGCAGGATAAAATTGGCCCAGGTATGTGCTAAAATTAGATAAAAGAGTAAGGGATTAAGGGGGATTTATTTTTCCCTATTGGAACATGGGATCAACTAATAGAACTTTGAAGCCTCGCATAACTGCCTGGCAAGAGCACATAAATGAACTCCAGTCCATATTGAAGGAGATCAGGCCGAGACTCGTGCGGGCTGAACAACGGCTCAGCCAGCAGCTTGCCGAGATCAGCGGTTTTGAATTTGTTGTCCGATCGCGCCTGGAACCGTTAAGCAGGCGTTTGGAAGGGCTGGAAGACGAAATAAGGCTGCTGCAAAAAGAGCTTCGCCGTCTGCGCGAGGATCATCTATTCTTTGCGGATTTTGAACAGGGGGAACTTTATGAGGCATGGCGCTCGTCGGAGGAAGCGGGATCTGCCGCGGCCGGTGACTTTCGCTATCACGAAGCGCCATCGCGACTGCCCCGGCAGGCTCTTTCCGACGATGAAAATGAGAAGTTAAAAAACTTATACCGCCAGCTTGCCCGGCGCTTTCACCCTGATTTCGCTGTTGACGAGGAGGATCGCGCCTATAGAACCGGCATCATGATGGCCATCAATGCCGCCTACACCGCAGGCGACCTTGGGCGCCTCAACGAATTGGCCGCTCGACCTGATCCGCAGCAGCCCGACCTGACAGATGAAGAGCTGGCCATAGCACTCACCAAAGAGATCGACCATTGTCGCAGCCGAATTGCAGAGATTGCCAAAGAGCTGGAGCGTCTACACAAACATCCGAGCGCCCTTTTGAAAAAGCGTGTTGAAGAAGCGGCACAGAAGGACCGCGATCTCCTGGAAGAGCTGGCGGTGGACCTGCGGGATAAAATCGCCGAACGAATGGCGCAGCGCGATGTGCTTCAGGCAGAAATAGAAAATTTTGAGAACGGCGAACCTGATTTCGCCGATGCCGCTTTCGCCGATGCTGTATTTAATCTGGGTCTTGAGCAGGCCTATGTAACGGAAGATGAAAGAAGCGGTCTTTTTGAGTGGCGAGAACGAAATCACGAACGTTTCGACCTGGACGAATCTGATGATGAAGCCGTGTGGGAAGCTCTCAGGAAGCTGCGCGATAAAAAGTGATCGAGCCTTATGGGCATTAGTGAATGGGGAGGTAAAGCCATGAACGAACATTTTGTTGGCCAGATGTCAGAACAAGAGATCAAGCAGCAGTTCGCTGCCCATGTATCGAGCGGGAAAGTCGCCTTCTTCGAAGCGGTAGGCGTCGATTTTATACCCGGTAGACGGGAAGGCGCATTTCTATGGGATGTGACCGGCGTAAAGCGGCTCATTAACTGCCACTGCAATGGTGGCGTTTTTAACCTGGGTCACCGCAATCCGGAATTGATTGAGATTCTGACGCGCAGTATGCAGGAACTGGACGCAGGTAATCATCACCTCATCAGCGAGCAGCGCGCGCGATTGGCCGCGAAGCTGGCGGAGTTGACTCCGGGAGATATTAGCTACACGGTTTTTGGCGTAAGCGGTGGGGAAGCAATTGACCTGGCGATTAAGGTCGCCAGGGGATACTCGCGGAAACAGAAAGTTATCTCGGCCGTTGGTGGATATCACGGACATACCGGGCTCGCCCTATACACCGGAGATGCTGGCTATTTTGATACGTTCGGACCGCGTGCGCCAGGATTCGAACAGGTACCATTTAATGACATCCAGGCTCTTACCCTGGCCATGACGCCAGACACGGCGGCCGTAATTCTGGAGACGGTTCCGGCAACAAACGGCATCCTCATTCCAGAGCAGGGATATCTGGAGCAGGTGCGCGAATTGTGCGATCGTCGCGATGTCTTACTGATTATCGATGAGGTCCAAACCGGTCTTGGCCGCACGGGAAAAATGTGGGGCATTGACCATTTTGGTGTCGTACCTGACATCATGGTGCTTGGCAAAGGTCTTTCGGGAGGTCTCTATCCCATGACCGCTACCTGCTTTCGACCTGAACTAGAATCGGTCTTTCAGAAGGACCCCTTTATCCACATCTCGACGCAAGGTGGGGCCGAAGTTGGGGTCCCGGTCGTGGAGCGTGTGCTCGAAATCAGTTCCGATGAATCATTCTTGCAGAACGTTCGCGATACGGCCGAATACTTCGCCGGGGAATTTGAACAGCTGATAGACCGTTATCCCGAGCAGCTTGTACGCCTGCGCCAGCTTGGCATGATGATGGGGATTGAACTCAGCGGCGAGTTTTTTGGACCTTTGTTTTCGCGAGCCGCTTACGACAATGGCCTTCTTTGCGTCTATGCCAACAATGATCGCCGCGTGGTCCAGTTCTTGCCGCCTCTGATCATCGACCGCCCGCTGGCCGCTGAAATTCTACAGCGCCTGGATGATTCGCTGGCGCATATGATACAGCTGGTGGCACAGTTCACGGCCTGAACGCTTCAGGAGATCTGGTTATGAGTAAAGAAAGCTTAATCGATGAAGCCTCGGAGCCGGCGAGCTCTGATCTGGGTGAGGAAAGGGCACGGCCCGGTGAATCAACAGTGGAATTCGCAGCTCCGGAGAACGATGCGGCTGCGGAGCTGACGATGCGCCTTATGGCTGTTCCCTTTGATCTCGCCGGTGAGATGGCCTTAGGGGCAGCGCGTGTGATTACGGCTGCCGCGGGCGCTTCACTGCGCGTAGGCCGTTCTATGCTGCGGCCCGAGCGTCTGGAACTGATGGCTGAAACCGGCCGTTATCTACGTGATATGCGCGAAGTCGCCGGCCTGACCTTGATGGAGCTGAGCGAAGCGCTCGATCTGGAAGATAAAACGCTGTTAGAGGCGGTTGAAAACGGCACAGCCACGCTTTCCTTCGAACTTATTTTGCGATTGGCGGCCCTGGTTGCCCGTCATGATCCGCTCCCGTTTGTGATGCGTATGACCAGAACCTACAATCCCGGTGTCTGGCGCATACTCGAAGATTGGGGTGTGGGGCGGATGACACTGCAGTTCGAGCGCGAGCGCGAATTTGTTAATATATTGCGCCCGCATGATGGCGCCCGCAAGCTCTCCGACGATGGGTTTGCTAAAGTGCTGGAAGTGACCAAGTCTGCCTTTGAACTGGCGCTGTTCTACGCGCTGGCTGAAGAAGGTATTCAAGATCGCATCGGCCCGACAGGAGAGGCATCCCCCACTGGGGACGATTAGGCCTGAACGCTTTCCGCTGAAATTGCTTCGGCGACAATTTCCGCTACATCGGCGACCCGCATGGGTTCGCCTCCCTCGCGATTGGCGTCGATCATCATGTTCGCGCAGAAGGGGCAGCCAACTGCCAGTGTGGAAGCCCCTGTGGCCTGTGCCTGGGCGAAGCGATTCAGGTTGACGGCTTGCGTGCCATGCTCCTCTTCTTTCCAATATTGGGCGCCGCCGGCGCCGCAGCAGAAGGAATCTTTGCCGTGCTTTTCCATTTCCAGCAGCGTCGCCCCGGCAGCCGCCAGCGCCTTGCGCGGGTCTTGGACGATGCCGTTGTGACGGCCGAGATAGCAGGGATCGTGGAACACAACAGTTTCCAGCTTGCCGCTGTTTAATTTCAACTTGCCACGGCCGACCAGATCGGCGATGAGCTGCGTATGGTGAAGGACCTCATAGTGGCCCCCAAGTTCACCGTACTCCTTGCCTATTGTTGTAAAACAGTGCGGGCAGGAGGTGACAATACGTTTTTTGTCGGCTCCCGCAGCATTAAGCGTTTCAATATTGGCCTGCGCCATTTCCCAATAGAGATATTCATTGCCGGCGCGGCGCGCGGAATCGCCTGTGCATGTTTCACTTTCACCCAGGATGGCGAAGCTGATACCCGCTTCGTGGATCACTGTCGCCAGGGCGCGCACTGTTTTCTGTGCGTCAGGATTAAATGCTCCCGCACAGCCCACCCACAACAGATAGTCGTAATCGGGATTTTCATCGACCGTCGGTACGTCAAAGGGCAGGGGTTTTGCCCAGTCGAGACGGCTTACGGTTGATTGCCATGGATTGCCGGTTCGTTCCATGCCAACGAATGCACCCTTCAGCTCGTCAGGGAAGTTGCTTGCCATGAGTACCTGGTCACGACGGATATCGATAATATCCAGCATGGGTGTATTGCCCACCGGACACACTTCGATGCAGTGACCACAGGCGGTGCAGGCCCACACGGCGCTCTCGCTGATCGCGTAGTCCAGCAGCGGCCGTCCATTTGATCCATTGGCCAATCCGGCCATGTCGTACTTCGTATAGTACCGCTTGTTGATCTCAATTGCCGACGGAGATAACTCCTTGCCGGTTTGATACGCCGGGCACACTTCCTGGCAGCGGTTGCACATGATGCAGGCAAAGCTGTCCAGGATTTGAGTTTTCTCCAGATCGAACAAGGTGGAAGCGCCAAACTGCTCGATCGATTCATCCTCAAAATCAAGTGTAAAAATCTGCCCCAAATAGGTGCGATCCGGCCGTGTCACAAAATTGACAGGGCCCATGATCAGGTGGATATGTTTAGTCAAAGGAAAGTAGGGGATCCAGAGAAGAATCAATCCTATTGACCACCATCCCAGGTGCTGCGTGAACATCAGTAATCCTTCAGACCAACTCGACATGAAGGTACTGGCCGCGAAGCTGGAAACGGGCTGCCACAGATTGCTTATCCCCTCCAGGGCCAGGGTTGAAGACGAAGTCAGCAAGGCGCCGGACATATGCAGAAATATAAAAACAATGACGATGAGCGAATCGGTACTGATTCCCCCGGAACGGGCCATTGGGTCAAGCTTCACATTTTCCCGCGTTTGCAGGGCCGGATCATGACGGCTGAAACGCCTGAGGAGGAAGAACAATAAGCCGATAATTACGACAACCGCAAATAGATCGGCAAGCAGGCGATAAATGTTTCCCAGAATATTTCCATCTAGAAAGTGGAATCCAGGGATGATTCCCTCTGCGAGGTCCACCAATGTAACCATACCATAGAAAATGAACCCGTAGGCGACACCGTAATGAAACAGGGATACGGTGCGCCTGTCGTCGATGATGTCTCCCTGTGTGAAGAAGGCTCTGATGCCTCTCGTGATTCGCTGCAGCAGCGGATCAAAATAAAGTTGTCCCTGGCCCTTGTTGATGATGCGGAACATCTGCCCCCATGTATGGTAGGCTGCGACTGCGCAAAACAGGACCAGCAGAGCAAATAGCGTAACTTCAATCGGGGTAAGCATATCGTTTATCCTTCTATACTCAGGTGCAGTGAAGTCAGGTCAAAATTGTACACTAATCCTTGACGCAGTGCATTATGAGGCAAGTCCACGGCCGCGAACAGTCACAGCAGAAATAACAGTAGGTTCAATGTCGGCGTTTCGTAAGTAAGTTTCACTCATCTGAAGTCCAGGGCTTGGGTATAATTCGAGGCTATGTCAAAACAGGTTCGTTTGCGCCTTCTGAAGTTAGGCGTTATTTGTGGAACAGGCTTGCTGCTTCTTGCATTGTGGCCGGCAGCCACGTCGCTCTATGATCTGACCGGAGAGGAGGCATGGGAAGGCCAGACTGCAGGCATTGTTCACTGGCTGAACACGGCCGTTCGCCCGCAGCCGCATCTGGCGCCTGACAGCATTGTGCTTGACCCTGTGGCCAGCCCGATGGGCGTCAACACCTTCCTGCAGCAAGAAGTAGAGCCACAAAAGCGCGAGCGCAGCCTGGACCTGGCGTACGATGCCGGTTTTCGCTTTATCCGCCAGGAATTTCAGTGGGAAGATATCGAAATTCACGGCAAAGATGATTTCGTCGATCGCAGAAACGTGCCGGAGGGGATCGATGCCTGGGAGAAATATGACCACATCGTGGATCAGGCACAGGCCGCGGGAATCGAAGTGATCGCAAGGTTGAGCAATCCCCCTTCCTGGAGCAGGTCCGAGCCGGATGAAGTCACGGGCGCCCTCGCGCCGCCGGATGATCCGCAGGATTTTGCTGAATTCGCCGCTGCAGTTGCGGAGCGTTACAAAGGACGCATACACTACTATCAGATCTGGAATGAACCCAACGGCAACGATGAATGGGGGTTCCAAGACGCCGATCCGGAGGCGTATAGCGAGCTCTTATGTCTGGCGTACGACCGTATCAAGCAAGTCGATCCCGATGCGCTGATTTTGGCTGGGGCATTGACCCCGACTCTGGCCATGGACGGCCGTAACATGAACGATCTCATTTACCTGCAGCGCATGTACAACGCCGGAGCAGGAGCCTGCTTTGATGTGATGTCGGCGCAGGGCTATGGGCTCTGGTCCGGGGCGGCCGATCAGCGCCTGCGCCCCACAGTCATAAACATTCAGCATCACCTGCTGCTTCGAGACCTAATGGTCGCCAACGGAGACGGCCGTAAACCGATCTGGATCAGCGAAATGGGCTGGAATGTTGTGCCTGAAGGGATGGAGGCGCGTTTCGGACGTGTGACCGAGGAACAGCAGGCAAAGTATACTGTTGAGGCTTATGATCGGCTGCAGGAAGAGTGGCCCTGGGTGCAGGTGGCGAATTATTGGTTCCTCAAACGGCCATCTGACGCGGAAAAGGGACAATCCTGGTACTATTTTCGCTTGCTGGAGCCCAACTTTACACCGCTTCCTGTGTACAACGCTTTGGTCGCTCACAACGAATCCGCGCTTCCGCTTCAGAAAAAGCCCGGTTGGGTATCGAGCTGGCAGATAATGCGACCCGGACTGTTTTTTGCGGGAGCGGCGCTGCTCTTCGTTTGTCTCCTGTTGCTCCTGGCTCCTCACGAAAACGGCCGGCGGGGGAAAGCAGTTTCAATAGCTCGTATCGATCCGCTCTGATAAGAAACCTGTGAGTTCCAGAACCGCGACATCCAGCGCTCAACGCATCGAACTAGTCCTCGGCTCAGCCATGCCCATGCTGCTGTGCCTGCTCCTGCTTCTGGCTGTCGCCCTGCGATTTTATAAACTGGATGCCCAATCCTTCTGGAATGACGAAGGTAACAGTGCGCGTCTGAGCGAACGGCCGTTGGCGCTCATCATTGAAGGGACGGCAAGCGACGTTCACCCGCCGCTTTATTACGTGATACTGCACAGTTGGCGCGAACTTGTAGGCGACAGCGAGTTTGGTTTGCGCTCCTTTTCCGCCTTTGCCGGCGTCTTGACTGTTGCGGCAACAATCGCACTTGCCCAGTTTTTTGGGGCGAGTTACCGTGTACGAGCAACGGGGGCAGTCTTAGTGTTGGCCTCTGCGCTTCTGGCGGCCATTAATCCCACACTTGTTTATTACAGCCAGGAGACGCGCATGTACGCCTTGCTGTCGCTGCTTGGCGCTTTATCGACGGTTGTGCTTCTGCGCTGGTTGAGCATGCGTGAAAAACGATACTGGTCGCTGGCATATATCATCTTCACAACGGCCGGTTTGTACACGCACTATTTCTATCCGACGATTCTGCTCTTTCAGGCCGTCATCGTTCTTTTCTGGGTGCTGCGCAGCTCTTTTACGCCGGCGTTTCCACCAATGCGACCCAAGACGGAGCCTCACTGGGCTCGCACGCCGCTTCGTTGGCTTGGTATGGTGGTCCTTAGCCTGCTACTGTATCTGCCCTGGGTACCCATTTTCCTGCGTCAGACAGTGGGCCGGAGCGGCGAGCATGCCTCGATACCCATATTTCTATGGGACAGCGTTCGCTGGTTGACTTTCGGGGAGACCATCGCCAGGGACAACCTCATCTGGATCACCTTCGTAGCCATCCTTCTGCTGGGCTGGGCTGCCGTTTTTACCGGTCCGCGTGTCCTGATTCCCATCACTGGAACTGTTCTTCCAGTTGCTGTGATGTATATCATTGGCACGACAAACCCCGCGTTCTTCAAGTTTATGATCGTCGCTATCCCGTTTTATCTCATCTGGCTGGCCGGCGCTTTGTTGGCAGATAAGCAAATGCGAAAACCAAGCTCCCTAGGCGCGTCACTCGTTGCCGGGCTATTATTTATGCCGCTCTTATGGGGGATGGCGCAGTCGCTGGATAACCTCTACAATGACCCGGCCTATGCTCGTGCCGATTATCGAGGTATGGCGGCGGAAATCGCTGCCGCTGGTGACGTAAATGCCGGTGTTATTCTGGATGCGCCAAACCAATGGGAAGCTTTTACATATTACCACAAGGAAGGCGCTCCGGTTTATCCACTGCCCAAGGGACAGCCGGACCCGCAAATTATCGCGCCGGAACTAACCGGCATAGCGGCGCGTCACGACCGGCTCTATGTCCTATATTGGGGCGAAGAGCAGCGCGACCCTGAAGGCGTGGTCGAACAATGGCTTGATGCTAATACGTTCAAGGCCGCTGAAAGGTGGGTTGGCGATGTGCGTTTTGCGGTATATTCCACCTTTCAAGACGCGAATGCCGCCACTTCGTCATTAAATATCAATTTTGATGAGAAGATTATTTTGCAAAGCGCCATCATTCCAGGTAATGTCTTTTCTGCGGGAGATATTATCCCGATCAGACTGTCCTGGTCAGCCGAAGTTCCTCTTGATGAACGATACAAGGTTTTCCTCCACCTTGTTGATGAAAACGGCGCTATCGTGGCGCAGCAAGATAGTGAGCCGGCCAGTTCACCGACGACGACCTGGCAGCCGGGTGAGATTTTTGTTGATAATCAGGCTGTTCTACTTCCGCCAGAATTGGCGCCCGGAGAATACAGATTATTGGTTGGGTTATATGAGCTGGATAATCCTGGTATACGTCTGCCGGCTCGAGATATTGGGCTGGAGCAGGATTACGTCGAGTTACGGCTGATCGAGGTTGAATAGTGTTTCGAGCGGAAACTGTTCCAAGAGGTGGTAAATGAAGTACTTACTGGTTCTGAGACACGCAAAATCAAGTTGGAAAGATGAGTCCTTGCGGGATTTTGACCGGCCGTTAAGCAAACGCGGTAAGAGTGATGCGCCGCGTATGGGGCGTCTCCTCGCTGATATGGATCTGGTACCTGACTTGATTTTCACATCGGGGGCGAAGCGCGCAAAGTCAACGGCCGAAGCGGTAGCGGATAGCAGCGGTTATGAGGCTGAAATCGATGTACGATCCCAGTTGTATATGGCTATGCCTGACGATTATTTCGCGGTGTTGAACGAGGTTCCCGATTCCAGGGAGCTCGTCATGGTTGTAGGGCATAATCCTGGTATTGAAGAGCTTCTCGAACAGTTGACCGGCTTTTGGGAAAGAATGCCTACGGCCGCTTTAGCTCACCTGGAATTGGATACGCCAAGCTGGCAGGCGGTCGATTTTGATACCACGGCAAAGCTGCTTGGTATCTGGCGGCCCAGGGAAATCTGAGCCGCCACCGGTCCGGCAACTGGCTTAACTTAGCTGCAGCGGCTCGCTTCTCTTTCGGGAGTTCGTCTTGTTATTATCCACTGCGTAGAGCTGGCTCAGGCTCTTGTTCTTGGCCACCCATAAACTCACTAGTCCCAGCTTCATTTCAAACAGAGATTTCGCCTCTTCGGTTACTTCGCGCATGATATCCCGCTCGACAAGGCTATTCAAAGCCCCGGTCAGTTCCGCCGGATCGAGATAGATGTCGTAGGGTTGCAAACGCCGGACAATTTCTTCCGGATGGAAAGGAATCGTTTGATCCATGAGATGGGCTACAGTCGCCAATACCGTGCGCTCCGCCACCGTGGATCGCTGCCATAAATAAGCAAAATGAACCTCACCGAGACTTAACATCTCATCTACAGCCGCGTTGACGTTTGAAATCGTTACGTAGCCGCTTCGCTCCAGGTTGGCTTGCTTAACCATTGTGTAGCATACAAGCTGCAAGAAATATGGGTGTCCGGCCGTCACACGCATGATCTTATCCAGCGCCAGATCGTCATAGATAAGTTTAGGAGCCACAGGCTCCGCTATAAGGCGCATGGCCGCAGATTCATTTAGGAACCCGATCTTGCGATATAGGGCTATATTGAAGAGAACTGACCAGTAGTCGGATGTCATCTCTTCCAGGCGTCTTGTGCCGACGAATATGAAATCCAGCTGCTCACTGTGCTGCATCAAATGTCGCAGATAGGTAAAAAAAGTAGAGGGCAAAATACCTTCGGCAACCAGCGTTTCAAAAGCTTCGAATTCATCAAAAACCAGCATCAGCGTGGCGCCAGATGGCAGTAAGGAATTCACATAAGGCAGAAACTGCCGCTGGAACAGTCGCGTCGGATCTTGCTGCCAGGCTGACAGCTCGGGCACTTTGACTTCGATCCCACGTCCGCCAAGGTTATCGGAGATGGCCCAGGCCATTTCTTCTAGTAGGGCGGGCATTCCGGGCACAACTCCGAGTGATTGGCAGTCGATATAAACTGGAAAGAGATTGTCGGGCAAATGATCTTCCAGACGCAGAAGTGCTGAGGTCTTGCCTGTGCGGCGCTGGCCAACGAGAATGATGACATTGCGGTATGAGCGGTGCCCCGCATTTTCGGCGATGAATTCAAATAGATCTTCGCGCCCGAAAAACAGCAGACTATTTTGGCGCAAGGGTGTCCCCGGCGTATATGGATTGGTGATAGCGCTAAAATCTCTAACCGGCGGCAGCAGATGAACCATATCCCCAAAAGCGGCGGTCTTGTCTTGATTGCTGCGATCGCTGTAGTTAATTGTCATGGCGATACGAAAACGATCGCCGACATTTGGTGTAACGGCAAAGTTCAGTTCTCGAGCTCTCCCTGGGGGAAGGTAAACAATTTGCTGCCTGTCAATAAGCGCCGTGAACGCAGGATTTTTGTCCAGCACGGCGATCAGGTTCTCGGCGGCCGCACGACCTTTGTTTTGTATCTCCACCGCAATGGTCGTGTTCTCTCCAGGCACGAGGCGGCGTGTCTTGAGCGATATGGCAAGTTCAGCCCTACCCTGCAAATCTTCAATTTCCGCCCCAACCAGTCCCGACCAGCGGCGAACGATCGCGCTGACCATCATATGTTCCACCGTTGGTGCATAATCCAGCAGCCGTTTCTTTAATTCATCGAGTGAGACCCCGGCCTCATTAAGATAAACCAGCCGATCTTCGGCCAGATCCACGCGTTCGCTGTCATGAAGATTGGTCAATATTGGGTCGAGCATCTGGAACAGTTTCCCGTCTGATTGCAGTTCGCTTGCCAACTGCTCGAGGAGTGGCGCCAACAAGTTCAATTCGGTGATCGATGGCGC
>JBJYWZ010000329.1:0-6100 GCA_046259725.1 Promineifilaceae bacterium (SeqCode)
AGCACAGCATTGATTTATGGACGCGCCTTCTGGCCTCGGACGCCTGCCAGGAGGCTGTCTATGACGCCGATTTCTTCACCATACTCGTATTCGGCAACGACGATGTTTTACAGCGGGAAAAGAACGATGCGCAGCTCTGGTTGGAACAAACGCCCGCCGGGCGCAACTGGGCGGCCAACCGTGATCTCGTCGTTCCTCTTCAACTTCCTCCCGATCAGGCCTGCGATGGGTCGACGCCGCGGCCAGTCGCCGAGATCGCCCAACCGGCGGACGGCGCGCAGATTATTAATACGATCGCCGTGATTGGCACGGCAGCGGGCCCAAACTATACTGGCTACCAGGTTGATTACGGGTTGGGCCAGAATCCGGGCGGCTGGGGCGGAATCAGCGGACGCCAGCCCTATGTCGTTGAAAACAGCTTTCTTGCCGAATGGGACACAACCCGATTGGATAACGAGGGACCGGTGACGCTGCGTCTGCTCATTTATGGACCCGATAATCCCTATACCCCGGAGGAGGATCCGGTAACGTTGGAACATCGCACCCAGCTACTGCTCCTGCAGCCCACGGCAACGCCGACGTCAACGCCGACACAGACCCCCACGGCAACGCCTACGCCTTCGCCAACGGCAACACTAATTCCAACAGAAACCGCGACTCCCGAGCCGACATTGACGCCGACGCCTGCGCCCACTCTGGAGTTAGTAACGGCGACGCCCACGCCGGGCGAGCCGCCGCCTATTGAAGATACCGCGACACCGCCTCCCGTGGAGTCGTTGACTCCGGAGGCGACAGCGTACCCCTGATGACGGAAGGATCTAAAAACGGGTTAAGCCTGGTGAATCGGCCGCTGGATGCCGTTTTCTTTGATTGGGACTATACGCTGGCCTATACCAAAACGCCTGAGAATACCCCCGCCGAACGTCTGGCGTACATGTTTAAACTGGCAGGACTTCCCTATACTCAGAGCGAGATCGAGACCGCGTTGCAGCAGTACAGGCAAGATGTCGCCGCGGGCAAGATCTCGGCGATGAATCAGCCGCAGAAGCGCCGTGAGATTGCTCGTTTCTATGGCTATCTCTTCGATTACCTGGGGGAGGAAGATAAAAGCTGGTCGACAATGGAACGGCTTTACGGCACGTATGCCCAACTGCCGACCTATCTCTACGAAGACGCACGTCCGACCCTGAGCCTGCTGCGCGATCAGGGCTATAAGCTGGGCATTGTTTCCAACCATTCCGCTTCTGCAAGGCCGGTCATGGAGCGCCTGGTCGGGGATCTCGTCCCCTCAAGCAACATTATTATCAGCGAGGAAATCGGCGTTCACAAACCGGCCAGGACCATCTTTCGCCGGGCAGCGGCATGCGTGGGTTCCCAACCGCCGCCCTGCCTTGTTTTGATAGGAGACAATCTCCGCGTGGACGCCATCGGTGCGGTTGAATCAGGAAATTTCTGCGGCGGAATCTGGCTGGATCGCCGCGGTAAAGGCGAAAACCAATCGCTCCCAGAAGGCGTCGTTCGCATTACGTCTCTCAAGCAATTAGCCCCTCTGCTGTCTAAGGAGTTGCCATCATGACCTCTACCGAGCGCTTGCATGAACTCATAGCCGCGCTTCCACCCCATTTGCAGGAGGAAGTCGCCACCTATGCCCAATACTTGCTGGATAAGAACCGGCCTGAACTTGAAGAACCGCGCCGCATGCGTTTCTACATCTGCCCGATCTGTTTTTCGGCCTCGCAGGTGCAGCTCGAATGCCATGGCCACCGCATGATCACCTGTAACGCAGAAAACCCTGAAGATTGCAAACCGCCTATGACGGCCGAGGGTGAACTGAAAGCCCGCGCGCCGCGCTGGTTTATCACTTCAACGGCACCGGGCCGGCGGGCGTAGAACTGCTGCGAATCGCGCTATATCGTCTCCGGAATGAAGAAGAAGCCGATTGCCAGAATCAGAAAAACCGCCAGCAGCATGGCGCCTTCAAACCAGTTGGAACGCGCATCAATGGCTACCAGGGCGGCAATGACTGAGGCGGCGACCATGGCGATAATCTCCGGGTGATTAAATTCCAGGGTCATCGGATGGCCCAGCAGCAGGGAAATAAAGACCAATAACGGGGCTACCAGCAAGGCGATTTGCAGGCTGGAACCCAGGGCGATGGAGAGGCTGAGATCCATTTCATCCTTGATGGCTACCTGAACCGCTACCAAATGCTCGGCCACATTGCCAATGAGCGGCACAAGAATGATGCCCACAAAGAATTCGCTCAGCCCAAAACTTTCCGTGACAATATCCAGAGAACTGACGAGGAATTCGCTCATCAATGCCAGCCCGGCGACGGCCAGGATCATGATGCCGATGGCACGGCCGACCGACCAGTGCGGCCCTGCATGCGCCGGCTCGATGGCCGGTGCATGCTGCAGCTCCTCAGCCGGCTGGCGCAGCGTATAGACGATGGCCAGGACGTAGAGAATCAACATGACTACGGCCGTCGTCAGGCTCAAAGGCTCTACCAAAGCGAATTCGCCCCCGATCTCTTCTGCAAAAAGTGAGGGCACGCTGATGGCAATGGCCGCCAGAATGACCAGCGTCGCATCGATTGAAATACGATTGCGGTTAAAGCGCTGTGTGCCGTTCTTCAACCCGCCCAAAAGAAGGCTTAGGCCGAGCACGACCAGCAGGTTGCCGAGAATCGAGCCAATGATCGAAGCCTTAACCAGGTCCAGCCTGCCGGCCGACAGGGCCACGATGGCGATGATTAATTCGGCCAGGTTGCCCAGACTGGCGTTCAGCAGTCCACCCACGCGCGGTCCCGTCTTTTCCGCCAGCGCTTCCGTCGCATCGCCCAATATCCCGGCGAAAGGGATGATCGCCAGCGCCGAAGCGCCGAAAATGATCATATCGCCCCAATGCAGCAATTCCGCCAGGATGGCAATGGGAAAAAAGATTAACAATAGACGAACGCCGCGCATGAACCCTCCAAATCCTTATCTACGTTCTGATCTGATCAGCTTAGGTGTTCCCTGGCCTGTTCGATCCAGCGGCCATAATCGACATGCTGAAATGCCGGCGCGTGGCATACCTCTTCCAACAGCTCAACTGTGGATGCCGCAAGCGCCTCAAATGTGCAGATACCGGCTGCATAGAGACGCCGCTCCAGAACCGGGCCGATGCCGACCAGGGGTTCAAAGTTGTCCGGCTCGCTGCCGTCCCAGACGTGCCCCAGGCTGCCCGTTTCTTCAGCCAATCGCAGCGCGTCAGCCTTGATCGCTCCCAGATCAACGTCCTGGAAGGCCTGTGCTTCCAGAATCTCCGAGAGGATCTTTTCAGGAAGCATGCCCACTTCCCAAAAACTACCGACACCGGCTTCATAAAGGCGCTGCTCATAGACTGTGCCCACGCCGTCGATCAACTCCAGGTCCTGCGGGCAGGATCTCGTCTCCAGGATTTCCAGGTCCGCCGGGCGGCTTCGGGTGCGTTGAACGCGCTTTCCGGCGGCGCGCAGTTTGGCTTCGGCGATCCAGGCTTCAAAATCTCCGGCCCGCACGTCGGCATCTGCGAACAGAGTGGCCAGATCGTCGGCATCGGCCGCTGCCAGCGCGGCGTAGCTGGTTATGCCACCCTTTCGCAGCACTTCTTCGGACTGTGGTCCGATCCCGGCGATGAGGACGAGGTTTTCACCCTGGCGGCTGAATAATTGATCTTGCAGCTCCTTTAACCCGGCCTCGTCTCCAGCCGCGGCCAGTTTCGCCTGGGCGATCCAGTCGTTGTAGTTAGCGCGGCGCCAGGCGGGTGCGCCAATAATCGCGACCAGCGTTCCTTCGTCGCTTGCGGCCAACTGGTCAAATGTCGTGATTCCGGAGGCCCGCAAACGGGTGGCGTATGCCGGGCCGATCCCTTCAAGCACAGTCAAATCGTCTCCGACGTGTACCTGAGGCGGCCGTTTGGCCAACTCGGCTGCTTCGACAACCCACACCTCGGGTTCCGCTTTCTGCCATGGCTGCAGACCCAGTGCATTGGGCAGTTCGTCGGGATCTGCCTCGGCCAGTTGAGCGTAGCGATAGATACCGGCAGCGGAAAGGCGGGCGGCAAATGCCGGGCCGATGCCCGTGATCTGCGTGAAGTCATCGACTTCCGGTTCCCCAAGATCAATATCGATCGCAGCCCCTCGCGCGCCGGCGGGAGCCGCGGCCGCCTGGGCTTGTAGTTGATCCTGTAAATCCGCGATCTGGCTCTGAAGCGTTTCTAGCTCAGCCGTGCAGACCTCACGTTCGGCTGTTGCCGTTTTCAATTCACCGGTACATGTCTTGAGATCAGACTTGAGCATCTTGATCTGCCCTTTCAATTCCGTAGCTTTGTTCTCACTCTCTTCGCGGCAGGCGGTCAGTTCAATTTCGCGTTTCTGTACCTCCTCTTCCATCCGGGCGACGCGTGTCTCCAGGTCGCGCTTGCTCCCGGTCAAAATCAGCCAGGTGAGCAACCATCCAACTAAGATGCCAATAAAAAATGTGATCCATGGTAAATATGCTGCCATTGTGAACTGCTCCTTGTTCGTATCGACGCGCTACTATTTTCTCTTTCTTCGATGATCGTGATCGCGGCAATAGCCAGTTCGGCCTCGTTGATTGCCACCGCCTCCAGTTGCTCTTGAACAGTCTCCACGATTTTATATTCGTATTCGCTACCGGTTTCCTGCGCCAGCGCCCCCGAGAGATCGATACTATAACCAGCGACATGCTCTCCGCGTACAAAACGAACAGTACGATATCCTTGGTGACAACCTGGATCTGCCCCGGTGCTCTCTTCGTCTTGAGCGAGAACGTCGTGGCCGGAAAGGGTGAGGAACGCTGAGGCTGTCGAGACAAAAAAATCGAAAAAATGAGGCGCATACGCAGTCAGGCTCTTCCCTCCAGGAATTGTATTTGAAAAACCTGCTGGTCTGCTATCGCTTTGTGCGCTTGGACGACTTTGATTTTTTCTGCGTTCGTTGTACCTGCTTCTGGCGTGCCGCACGCTGTTCTTCCCTGGCTTTGTCCCGCCGCGCTTCCTGCCGTACCCGGCCGAAATAATAAAACAGCGTGATCACGGAGCTGACCGCCGCCGCCAGGTAAGTCATCGCTGCCGCACGGAGAACGGCCTTGGACCCTTTGATGTCTTCCTCTGTTTTCCGCAGACCAGTTTCGTCCAACATGGCCAATGCACGCCTGCTGGCATTTGTCTCTACAGGCAGTGTGAGCAGCGAAAAAAGGATGGTCAGGCTGAAAAAGAAAATGCCCACCCACAGCAGATTGGTCATGTTGAACAGCAGGCCCAGGAGTAAACAAACATAGGACACAGTTGGGCTCAAGGTCACTGCCGGTACAAGAAGGCCCCGCATCTTAATCAGGGTTGATCCGGTCTGGTACTGCTGCACGTGTCCTAATTCGTGGGCGGCAACTGCCATCGCCGCCACGCTGTCTTCATCATAGACTGCGTCCGAGAGATTGACCTCGTTTTTCCCGGGATCGTAATGATCGGTCAGGTTGCCTCTGATATGGTGTACGGGAATAGGATTCAGGGAAGTATCGTCGAACAGGACATTCGTAACCTGTTTACCTGTCAGATCGGCGCTGTTTTGTACTTTGTGCCACTTGCTGTAGGTTCGCTTAAGCCATATTTGCACGCCGACTGACAACAGCATTGTTGGAATAAAGACATACCAGAAATAAGTTGTATCGATTCCCCAAAACATTTGCGCCTCCTTGATAGACAAGAACGGACGTAGCGGCCGAATGGCCTGCTGTGCTGTCCGCAGGTGTTTGACGAGACAATCAAAAGTGAATTACTTTTATGCTGTAAATGCCCGCGATCAGGCACCTGCTGGCAGGTCTGATCGCGGGCCGATTTAGAAATTAAGACATTTTGTCAGATGCATCGTCATTGGCTGCATCTACAATATCTTCCAGGGTTGGTTGTTCTGGCGCTGTCACCACTTCCGGTTCACCATTATTGCGGGAAAGATAGCCCCAAATGATCATCACCACGCCGATCGCAAGGAGAATCCAGCCGGTTATATTCTGCAAATCTGCATTTTGACTGCGGAAGTAAAAGATTGCCAGACCCC
>JBJYWZ010000330.1:0-2953 GCA_046259725.1 Promineifilaceae bacterium (SeqCode)
TGCCGGGGGCCCGCTTCCTCGCCCTGGTGCTCCAGCATGTTCTGCCCAAGGGGTTCCGGCGCACCCGCAATTACGGTTTTCTGCATCCCAACAGCAAGCGCGCCATCGCGCTGCTGCAGTGGCTCTTCGGCCTCGACCCAAAGCGCCTGATCGCTCAGCTCAAGCCGCGGCCCCGACTGACCTGCCCGTGCTGCGGGGCGGACATGGAGATCGTCCACATCCGGATTCCGCCACGAACGCCCAACGGACCAACCATCCCCGTGCTTGAGGCGAGCGCGGCGGCCGTGCGGTAACCATCGTCCACAGAACGACTCCCTGGAGGTCGGCTTCCACGGGTCGAGGGGTGCGCTCGGCCTGAATTCGGGCCACGTTGCCCGTTGAGGCCGCCTTCAGCGCCATCTTCGCCGCAACGGCACGACTCCGCGACCACGCTGCGCGATCTTCGCTGGCCTGCGAGGCCAGCGCCCCTTGGGCTCGCAAAAGCTATTTTCTATCCTCCCAAACTCCCTCGGTCCCGGGCTCGTCCAACAACCGGTTCAGATCGTCGCTCGCTTCGCTCGGACGATCTAACCTTATTCGTTAGGCTACAAAAGCTCGGATATCGTCGCGTTATCCGGTCAGTTGGCAGAAAAGCGCACGCTTACGCAAAAGCGTGCACGGTTCGACGCACATGCAACGGGTTTTGTTGTTGTTCGCCCACCCTCGCAACCAGCTATCTGAGAGGCTTTCCTTATGAACTCTATTCGAACGATTTTCGCATTTGTTGCGCCGCTTGTCCTGGCTTCGCCATTTGGGTTGCTTTCTCTTTCTTCCACCCCGGTTCACGCGGCTGCGGCCGGTCTGCCTGGCGCTATTGTTGGCCGCGGTTCCAGATGGTACGAGAAATGGTGCAATAAGACTGCTGGACCTGGCAATACCGCACTCTGCGAGTATCTAACGGATCTTTGGGATCCCGAGGGATACATCTCGGAGTTTGGCG
This sequence comes from Promineifilaceae bacterium (SeqCode), assembly GCA_046259725.1. Classification (GTDB taxonomy): domain Bacteria; phylum Chloroflexota; class Anaerolineae; order Promineifilales; family Promineifilaceae; genus JAACFF01. Next base: position 980 of record JBJYWZ010000330.1, read on the forward strand.
GGACGATTACATACGACACAAGCTTATTTACCTTCGACCCTCTATTGAGCGGACCATTATGTGCATTCGCAACTCCTGGCGGCTATTGCCCATCCCCTAGCGCAACGTATGGCACCGTCGAAGTGCCCGAGAATGATCTCCTCGATCTTATACTAACGGATCCAGTTAATGGAGGTAGCTGGTCATATGACGATGATCCCGCCAATGGCATTCTCTCTTTTTCCATAAATTTCCCACAAGCGATACATATACCGGAGGAAACAAACCTCTTTATGCTGGCTTTCAAGACCAAAGCGGGTCTAAATCTTGCGAATGACGCGAATCCAGGGGATGAATATAGGTTTGCTACTTATACTGCACCGCTAGCCGGCGATTTCAACACCGATGCCGCCTGTGGCAGCACGACGCCCATCGGCGGGGTCGAATATGGTGGGACCGAAAGCGATACCATCGATTTCCATTGCGTTCCCGAGCCCGGCTCATTGGTCCTCGCTGTTTCCGGCTTATTAGGAATGTCGGCGCTGAGGAAACGGCGCAGTCGAACCTGATACCTCTTAAAGGCGAGTCAGATGAGCACTTCAACGGCGCAGAATTAGAACTCCTAGCTGTGAATTTGGAACACGCCTAACGAGTGCACCAGCCCGACACCAAACTACGGCCTTCGCTACGCTACGGCCGCAGTTTGGCGCGGGCTGTGCTGAACGTTGGGCGCACGAAAGTAGCGAGCCTCCGTAACTAAACCGCGCCAGTCCGGTTTCGATGCTGTTGAAATCTGCCCCGGACGTCGTCTACGCTCGTTGCGGAACATGCAGCGAGTTTTCCCGAGTGTCTTGCGCCTGCACACTCGGCTTGGGGTTGCGAAACTGGTTGTCCAGGGACCTGTGCGGTGCGGAGAATTGGCTTCCGTGCCCACGGGGCTCGCTTCTGCCCATGAGATCACCTAAGGCGCTCAACGTAAACTGTGCGGAAAGGGCCGAAAAATGAGAGAACTCTTGGTACGAATCACCGATATCTTGCTTGGAATTCTTGTTGCCAACGAACCCGGTGCGCCACCTGAGGAGCGGTGACCTATTGCCGGAGGCAGCGATCTGGTGCCTGGTGTTCGGCTCCAGATCGTTGTCGGTGGGCGCGCGATGAAATGGCCACATGAAATAGTCTGGAAGTCCCCGCGACCGAAAGCGGGCGAGCTGGAAGAAAATGGTAGGCTGTTAAGGCGCGCCATTTTATTGCTCGTTTGTCTTCACTTTTCTCGGAACACTCGCAAGAAGGAAGAATGCTCCTGGGACTACACGAAGCTGTTTTTTGAGATGTGTAACGGGCCTGCGATTCCCGTGATCGAAGGCAAGTATAAGTTCACCAAAGACGTTATCGAACTCGGGTATCTCGCGCCAAAAAGTGTTCTCGTAAGACGTGACCAGTCGGCTCGTTCTCAGTGGTCTGAGATCGAGTCGCTTGACGCATCGTCGTCGCAGCGGCTATGCAAACCGCTCCGGAGCTCTGGCGGACGCGGCATTTACTTAGCGCCATCGAGCAGCGCCGCTATTGAATTTTGCGATCACACTGGGGTGCCGTATTTAATCCAAACCGCTGTACCGCCTGTCCAAGGTGACTTCCGCTATGTTTTTCAGAGAACTCCCGAAGACCTCAGACGTGGCCTTCCACCAAGCCTCCGTATTGTTGTAGAGCGCATCGGGCCACGCGTCCAAGGCGATGGCCGCAGAAGCGTCGAGCAGCTTATTGACAGCTTGCCGAGATCAAAGAAAGACAAGGCGAGATTGAAGATTGCAGCTCAAGACTATATTCCCGCAAAAGGTGAAGTTGTAGAGTTAGTCGGTTCTGGCAACCTCACGTATCCGAAGTGGGCGCGAATCCCCAATGCTGAAAAGCTGGATCGCCTCGATTCCGTCCTCACGCGGTTCCTCGCGGACTACGAGCGGTACGTTTTGCGGAATTCCCTAGCGGTGTTCTGCGCCG
>JBJYWZ010000331.1:0-10681 GCA_046259725.1 Promineifilaceae bacterium (SeqCode)
CCGCGTGCAGTTTGCTCTGTTCCTCCAGATTGGGGGTATGGCTGATGGCCAGGGCGATCATGCCCGCCGCCCGCAGATCGCGTCGCTTTAATTCAATTTCTTCGCCTACCGTCTGCGCCTCATTTCCCAGGGCCGCGACCTGCGCTTTGATTTCCGCAGTGAGACTGCCGGGCGTAGGTACTTTGTCCAGGCCCGACCAGCCAAGCGGATCGCGCCAGGCATGGCGTACGCTGCCGTTGCGATCGAATTTCGGTCCCGCCGGCGCGCGTTCACCGCCAAACGGGTCGCGCGTGTCCAGTCCCCAGAGACCGCGGTAAGAGGATACCCAGGGTAGTTCGTCGGACAGGAGCTGCGGGGACCACTGCGCGGACTGCTGCGGCCCGATCGCCAGACCATCACCGCGGGCATAATCCACAAAAGCCAGCGAAATCAGCGGCGCATCATCATCCAGACTTGCCGATGCGCTGCTGCCAAGGCTTTCGGCGAAGTAGCGGCGCACCGGCCTCAATTGTTTGCTTACAGGCTGCAAAAACGCCGGTTCAAAATTCATCAGATATTCACCCGGCGTGACATAAGCCGCGTGTGAACCCGCTCCTGCAAAGACAACGACATGATCCTCATTTACCTTCTGTAGTTCCGGATCATCCCAGCGCCGGCGCAGGTCGTCGCCCGAAAAGTCGTGCGCAGCAAAAGCGACCCACTGCGGCTGGTAGTCGCCCTCTTCTTCAGATAGAAAAACGAAAATCTGTTCCCAATCTGATTCATGATCGTTGACGCCATGAAATGAACTGCGCCAATCGTTCATGGGATAAAAGAACAGGTAGTGCAGGATCGTGTAGCCGGAATCGCGTAGAACACGGCCGTAATAGACATAGTCCGGCTCCTTGGTAAACATTTCGCGGTACAACATCTCCGCCCGCGCCGCCGTGCCCCCGGCTACCCGGCCGCGAAGGAGGAGGGAGAGGTCAAAAAGCGTCTCCGCCAGACGGCCGACAAAGCCCACACGCGCCAGCCTGCCCGCGGAATCAAAAAGCGGCCTGTCCGAACGATTAAGCCAGCGCTGGTAGGCGATTGGATCGAGCGGCGCATCGACAAAGCGCAAAGAGAGCTCGCTTCCTGGGAGCTGGTAATCAAAGGCGACCAGCGACTCGGGATCCAGGCCGCCCCGCGGAACGAGCAGCATCTCAACGCCGTCTTCATCGCGCCGCCACAGACTGCATCGCGCCAGATAGGCATCGACCGAGCAGGGAAAGAACATTTCGCCGCTCGTATAGCGGATGACTGGCTCAAAGCGGCGCAGGAGATCAAGATCGCTCATGAGCTGCTGGAGGCGCCTCTATCGCTGATGAATAGATGGCGTACCTCTCCTTGGATGAGATAAAAAACCGTGACGATATTCAGTGCCATTCCTAGATCGTTGATTAATCGATTGTCGCTTTGCGTGAAGTGCAGCCAGATACCGCCGATCAGAAAGAAACCCATCAGGATCATGTTCATCTGCCAGGCCCACGGCTTAAGAGTCCACAATCCCCACAGAGCGATAAGCATCAGGATCGAGAGAATAAGCGTGGCCAACACAAGTGAGAAGGACAGGAGTTCGATTGTGGACTGCACTTCGCCGCTGCCGAGAACTGCCAGCACGAGAAAAAAAGCCAAAACATCCGTAAGCAAAGCACGCACAAACAGTAGGATTACCAGGATAGAAAGCGTTGCCGGCCTTTTCTTCTTCTCGCGCTCGATGTTTAAGTCTGTTGCAGCAGCATCCGCCATGGCGTCAACTCCAACTGATGGTTCGCTTGTGCGTTTCCGGGCGCATCACGTCGCGTGAATCATGCACTGCGCCTTCCCAATAGGGCTGCAATTTTATGCGCTGCTCGCTGTTCCGTCGAACACTAACGCTCTAGATTGACGTCAATCAGGTAAAATAGGGGACCTGAATGAATTTGGAGCGGCGCTTATTTTGCTGAGGATCACTCACTGTGAACGAGTTGAGCGATCACCTGCCACAAATAAACAGCTATTCGAAGACCTGGGAGAAGAGAAATGAATAAAGATCAAGAGCGCGACTTGGCGTTAATCAACCCCAACTGGTCGGCGTTTATACTGCTGCTAACCTTGCTGTCGCTGTTCAACCAGTTTGCGAGATTTGTGCTGCCCATCCCGCCTCATGCTAACGAACTCCTGAACTATATCAACGCGGCCATTACTTTGTTCCTCTGGGCAGATTTCATTTATTTGCTGCACAATTCGGCGAACAAGTGGCGCTTCTTGACCAGGCAACATGGTTGGATGGTTCTTCTGGGTAGCATGCCGGCGCTGCGCATATTTCGCCTGCTCTGGTTCTGGCTCATCCTGCGCGAAAACAAGCGCTCCATGCGAGATTTTCTCTCCGGCATCGTCATCAGGCAAGATGCGGAGGGAACGCTGCTTTTTGTTCTGTTTGTGGTCATCGTTGTTTTCGAGTTTTCCGTCGTTTCCATATTGAGTCTGGAAGAGACGCAGCCGGAAGCCACGATTACGACGGTGTCTGATGCTGTCTGGTGGGCTCTTGTTACAGTTTCGACCGTCGGCTATGGAGACGAATATCCGGTTACCAACGGAGGGCGGATCATCGCTCTGCTGCTGATGGCAGTAGGCATTGCTTTGTTCAGCGTGATCACTGGGTCGCTAGCGGAATGGTTCAGCAGCGGGAGAGGCCGGCTTCCGCTTGTTGAAGAGGAGTCGGATGGCACCTCATCGATAGTTGGGTATCGGGCCGATTCGATTGCCGAGATGCGCAGGCTGCTTGAGGTGCAGGAAAGTTCCTATAGTGAGGCTATCAGCGAGCTAAAAGAGAAACTGGACGAACTGGAGGCTCAATTGAAGTAGCGAATGTGATTTCATCTGCATCTGTGCGATTATGCCTTTAGCCGCCCTGGCTCATGGCCGGCCGCGACTGCAAATACATCCAGACGGCGCTTAATTCGTCGTGGGTCATCTGGCCGAAATACATCCACGGCATGTCGCCGTTCAACTGACGGCCGTTGGGCGTGATCCCCGTGCGCATGGTCTTGAAAAAATCCTCCTCCGACCACGATCCCGGTTCACCGCCCGGGGTCAGATTGGGCGTCGGCACTTCCTGGCCGGGAGGTCCGAAAGGTGCGCCGTTCAGATTGGCCCCGTGGCATTCAGTACAGGTATGCGACAGGTATTCGCCGTAAGCAATCGTCACGCCGGGCGCCGGCGGGGTTGGGCGTGGTGCGCTGTGATCAATTTGATTGGCCGGTAATGGTGGCAGCATGCCCGCCCCCATCATCAGCCGCCCTGGCAGGGCGATTTTTCGTTCAGGAAAGGTGTTATCCACCGGGGGCACGCTCTTAAGAAAAGCGATCAGCGCGCCCAGGTCTTCATTGCTCAAATAGTAAAAGGCTTTTGATTCCATGATAAATAAAGCCCTGCCATCATATCCCACGCCGTGCCGGATGGCTCTTACCCAATCCTGATCGCTGTAAAATGCGCCCACGCCGCCAGCTCCGGAAGTGAGGTTCGGGGTTGGGATGCTGAGCATGCCCGGTATGTCATAGAAAAGTTCGCCACCCAGGTTATCAGTATGGCAGCGCGTGCAAAGGAAGACGTTGGCAATATGCCTGCCTCGCTCGACAGCCTGGGCATCCGCGGGCACGGCTACCGTTTCCACAGGAACATCAAACTTCTTGTTGAGCCTGGCCGAACCCAAAAAATAGAGGGCGGCGGCGGCCAATACGAGCAGCCCCAGCAGCCCGCCCAGAATAATGGCGCTCCACTTCAAGATTTTTCCTGGCATTTTACGGTCTCCTATGAATAGGGTCTTTTGCGAAATTTCCGGATGGCGGAGGAACTGCACCAATCTGCTGCAGCATGCTTATCTGATCGATCAAAAGCCACCCTTCTGAAATCCGCCCGTTCTTTATGTGTGCAAAAACAAAGCCCAATACCTCAACCCGCCTGCCGGTTGGCATGTTCCCCAAAAACGGCCCTTGATGGGTGCCGCGCAGCATCCAGAGAGCCGCTGAGCGGGTCTCTCTATCAATATCGTCAGCGAGCGTACAATGAAGATCGGGAAAAGCCGCGCGGAGATTGGCAACCAATTGTTTGAGACCCAGCCTGTTGGCCGGAAGTCCCCAACCTGGTGCATGTGAAGCGGCATCAAGCAGAACCAGTTCATCCACAACGGCCAGATTGCCCAGGTTAAAAGCCTGTTCGACGAGTTGACGAACGATGGATGATGCAGCCGGCATTGTTTATGCTCTACCCAAAAGCGCGATTCCAATAACGAGAGGCGCCACATAATGGAGCCACGGGTAATACATATCCTGACGCCTGGCTACGGATAAAATGATGAGCCAGGCAAGGTTCCAAATTACGGCCGTCCAACCAACCCAGGCTGGCAGGTAGCCGGTTCGCAGAATGGACAGACCAAACAAGGCCTGACCGATGAAAGCCAGAATGACGGAAACTACGATCGTTGGATAGAGTCCCTCCTGCCGGCCAAGTGAAAAGGTTTCAGCGGCAACGATTAGGACTGTAGCAATTAGAAAAAGGGCCATGCCCATGGAGGACAGAACGCTGCCACCGGCATTTTCAAGAAGCTGCGCAAACAGGACCAGACCCAACGCAGCCGTGAGCATCGCAGCCATCACAAGCCCTCTTTCCAGGTAAAGATAGCGCCTGCTCTGCGCCGCCGGCCGCTGCCATATTACTCTGGCGGTGTATAGCAGGCCGCTGGGCAAAAAAAGCAAGCTGCTGAGAATTAGCAGCCAACCGGTCACAGCTTGTTCAGCAAGAAGGTTCGCCGCATCCATAACGTTCCTCGCCTATCCCAATCGTACTTTGTTTGATGAGTTGATTATGGCGGTTCGGATGGTGCGCGTCATGGGTGCAAATACGTATCTGCCTTACGTATTTTGTAGTTGGCAGGGGACCACAGCGGAGACATTCACCGTTCTTTTTGTGGTCTAAAGGGGGAAATCGGCCGTTATTCTGAAACTTGAGAGAAGTTCTTTTCCAGGATCAAGCGCACGATCTGAGAACGGTTAGTTAAGCCGAGTTTGGAAAGAATATTGGCGATGTGCTTTTCAACCGTGCGCTTACTCAGCACAAGCTCCGCCGCGATCTCGCGATTGGATTTGCCCTGAGCGACCAACCCGGCAACTTCGCGTTCACGAACGGTCAGGTCGTCAAACTTCCCTTCAGCCCCCGATATGGCGTCAATGCGAACGTAGGGCTTTCTCGCGTACTCAACAGCCTGTTCGAGCGACAGGGCTCGTCCCGATTCTTGTTCGTCGCGCATGCCGGTTTCTGTTAACTTGCAGCGGGCCATGTCCAGATAATGCGCATACTCCATCTGTGTCGCCTTCCAAATGGAGGCTGAAGGCTGCAAACTATGTGCAGCCGCAGCGGCAAACAGGCGGACCCCGGTGGCGGGCTGGCCCTCTTCAATTGACGCTGCCGCGAGCCCGATCAGGCATTCGATCATTCCGGGCTGATTCTGCTGTTCCTGGTGAATGGCCATGCTTTCATTGAACAGACGATAGGCCTCTTCAACCCGCCCCAGATGCAGATAAGTAAAACCCAGATTTGACAGGACGGACGCCTCATCACGTTGCGCTCCCAGCTCGCGCATTAACTTCAATGCGTCCTCATACGCACCAGCCGCCCGGCTGTATTCTTGCTCAAGACGCGACAGGTCGCCCAGGGTATTGAGCGAGTGCGCGGTGCGGAATGCATCGCCATCCCGGCGGGCCAGGGTCAGGCTTTCATTCAACCGTTCGCGAGCGATTTCATAATATCCCAATTGCACCGCGTTTTCTCCCTGGGCCAGCAGAGTCATCCCCAGATAGTAGGAGGGTCCGATCTGACGGTAGAGGAGGACATTTTCTTCACCAAGCATGAATGCCGTTTGATAGTCACCTGCCGTTCTTAACGCAGACGACAGCCCGGACCGGGCAAATGCCAGGATAGGGCTGTCTGGAACGTAAGCAGACTCCGCCAGTTCGACGGCTTTACGTGCGTGAGCCGTGGCGCCGTCGCCTCTGCCAAGCAGCATGCATTTGAATGAGGCAAAAACAAGCGCGTTGACATGGGTCTCAAGAGAAACATGCTCATCCGCCTCGGCCAGCAGGCGCTCCAGCCAACCCAGACCTTCGGCAACGTTGCTGTGAATTTCCCAGAAATAACTCAACGCGCTTGCCAGCCGTAATCCTGACTCTATTTGATTGCTCTCCAGCGCCCAGGTGAGGGCGCCGCGTAAATTCTCGTGTTCGCTTTCCAGCCAATTTAGCCAGAGCTGCTGGTAGGCCTCAAATTGTTTGGGCATCGCCTCTTCGGCCCTGACCAGGTACATCTCCAGGTGGCGGTCGCGCATCCACCCCGTCTCGCCTGTCGCGCCGAGTTTTTCGAGCGCATATTCACGAATTGTTTCCAGGAGACGATAACGTGCGTGGGCCAGGCCGTTGGTTTCGGCAACGACAAGGGACTTTGTCACCAGTGAAGACAGCAGTTCCAGTATTTGTTCCCGGGCGATCCCGTCGCCCGAACAGATAGCTTCGGCCGTCTCTAGTGTGCAGCCGGAAGAAAAAACCGCGAGACGGTTTAGCAGAGTCTGTTCCTCCGCGGTCAACAGCTCGTAGCTCCAATCAATTGTCGCGCGCAGGGTCGAGTGACGCAGCTCAAAACCGGATCGCCGTCCGGAATTAAGAAAGGAAAACCGGTCGCTGAGGTGTGAGGCAATCTCCTGAACCGTCAGCACATTGGTGCGCGCACTGGCCAGCTCCAGCGCCAGCGGAAGGCCATCCAGATGTCTGCAGATTTCGGTAATCGTGAGCCCGTTGTCACGGGTAAGCGTGAAGTGAGGGGAGAAGGCGACTGTCCGTTCCACAAACAGATGTACAGAGTCGTAGGCCATCAGTTCACGCGGATCGGGCTGCTCCTGCGGTTCGCCTCTTATGCCTCGATTAACGGCGGGCAAATCCATCCCGGAAAGCGGATAGATCATCTCGCCTGAAATTCCCAGCGCCTCGCGACTGGTCGCCAGAATGCTTATTTCCGGCACAGCGGATAAGAGCTGCTGGGTAAACTCCACGCAGGAGGCGCGCAGGTGTTCGCAGTTGTCCAGAATGAGCAGCAGCTGCCGGGACCGCAAGAAGTGCTTTAATCCCTCAAGCAGCGGCTGGTTTTCCGCCAGGCGTAAATTGAGGGACTGCACAACAAACTGTGTAATGAGGCCCGGATCGCTTAACGATGCCAACCCCACAAAGCATACGCCATCCCCATAGTTCGCACTGAGACGATTCGCAAGCTGGATTGCCAGGCGCGTCTTGCCGCATCCACCCACGCCCGAAAGCGTGACGAGACGGGAGGAGGAGAGGATTTGTTCCACGGCCGCCATCTCGCGCTCGCGCCCGATGAAGCTGGTTAACTGAAGCGGCAAATTTGAAAATACCATTTTGCTCTGCCTGTAAAATTTGCTGACTGAGCCTCACATGCACACAGATGTTATTTTAGTTCAAATCTTCTGCACGTGGTCCAAACCTGGCACTTTTTTATCATTTTACCCCTGCCATACTGGTGGGCAGCCAGTCCGTTCTTACATCTTCGACACCATCGCTACCAGCTTAGCCGGATTATCGAAGTGGCTAATGTTCCCTGATCTGTTTGACGATGCCGCCCTTGACTTCTTTGATGCTGTGCGCGTAAATGAAGGCGTTGGGATCCAGGGCGACGACGGCCTGCCTGATTCGATGGGTTTCCAGGCGTGTGGCAATGGTCATGATGATATCGCAGTCGTACACTTCATCGAATGCCCCGGGCAGGTAGCCTCGCTCCCCCTTGTAAACCGAAATCGCCTTGCCGAAATCCTTGACGATGATCGCCTTGACCGCTTCGTATTCTTTGGAAACGACCGTTAATGCCGTGTACTGCTCGAATCCATCCACCACGTAATCCGAAATTCGGGTCGCCGTAAAATAGGTCAGGATGGAATACATGGCCGTCTCGATGCCAAACTCAAGCGCCGCCGTCAAGAATATGAGCGTATTGACCAGTAAGATTATCTCGCTCGTTGAAAAACCCGATTTTTCGTAGGTAAATTCGGCGATGATCTCCAGCCCGTCGATCATGCTTCCGCCTCGGATGACCAGGCCGACGCCCAGACCAATCAAGACGCCGCCAAAAACAGCGATTAAAATCTTGTCGCTGGTGACCACGGGAATGGTAACGATTGACATGAGCAAGGCCAGCAGCAAAATGGCAATCAATGCCCGGACGGCAAACGTGGCGCCGATTTTCCTGTAGCCCAAATAAACGAAGGGCACGTTAAAAAGGATCAAAAAGATGCCGATATTAATGTGCGTGAGCTCGTAAGCCAGGATAGACAGCCCGGTCACCCCGCCATCGAGGAAGTGATTGGGCATCATGAATCCCTTCAGGGCAATCACGGCGCTGATGATGCCCAGGATCGTGTAGATAATTGAAGATGGGGAGAAAATACTTCTCCAGTCTATGTGATTATGATGCATTTTTCGCTAACCCGTTGTTTGCTTTTCTCGCGACCGGAACTTCGGCCAGTTTATACAGGCACCCTGCAAATTCATCAAGAACATGTCCACTCAAGCTGCCCGGCAGATCGGGACTTTGTCCCTTGCATCCGGGACGGCCGATCGATCATCATGAAAGCAACAAATCGTTGCCGCTAGTGAGCACATGGACCGTTCCCGGCCCATCCAGGAAAACGTGAAACGAAAAAATTGTACCGCTTTTTGTAGCGCTTTGAGTGACCCGCAGAAGGGCAGTTCACATTACAGTTAAACACAGACAGCCGACCTGTCCGTTATGAATTAATTCAGCCGCCAGTTGCTATTGTGCGGCTGTAAGGAGCATTCACATGGCCAATCGAGATCGAAGCAGTCTTCTGGTCATCTTCATCTTGCTGGCGATCACGCTGTTCGCACTGGTCAACAGCGTGCGCGGGCAGGATGGCGCGGCAGCAGCGCCGCAATCTGTTCAGGGCCAGCTCACGGCCGGGTTTACCTTCCAGGGACAATTGCAGGACACCGGCGCGCCGGTGGATGGTGCCTGCGATCTGCGGGCGAGCTTGTGGGATGCAGCCGAGAACGGAACGCAGATCGGTGAGGTGCAGACCATCGAAAACGTTCCCATAAAAAACGGCCGTTTCACCATCACCCTCAACGCCAACGACGAATTTGGCGCTGCGCCTTTCAGCGGCCAGCAGCTGTGGTTGGAAATCGCCGTGCGCTGTCCGGCTGCTTCCGGCAGCTATACCACCTTGAAGCCGCGCCAGCTTCTGACTGCCGCTCCTTATGCCTACGGCCTTGTTCCCGGCGCGCGCATGGTCAACGATTATGCCAACCGTTGGGGCATGGAAGTAATCGTGCCGGGTTCAGAGCCGTATGGCGGCATCTACGCGCAGATGGGTAACCTGATCGACACCGGCGTGAAAGCCGCGATTCGGGCAGATTCAACAACTGGTCCCGCTATTCTGGGCCAAACGGACGACTATATTGGGGTCATGGGGGTCAGTGAATATGCTTCTGCTGGCTATGCTGGTTATTTCTATGGAAACCTCGCAATCAGCGGTAAGTGTTATGGCTGCACGCAGGCACAGTTTGCGGTGAACCACGGCCGGGCCACGCTGAGGGAGGGTGATCTGGTGACCATCGACAATGTCGTGCCGGCTGCTTACGCTAATGCGCCGCTTTTGTGGCAGGTGCGGACAGCACAGGAAGGTGACCCGGTCGTTGGCGTCGTGCACGCCGCCGCACGCATAGAAAAAGACCCGGCAGTGGATGAAGATATGCTTATGCCGGGCGAAAACAGCGCCGCACCCGGCGATACGCTGTCCATTATTGTCTTTGGTCCGGCGCCTGTGCGCCTGGACACGGCAGCAGGAGCGCTCAAAGCAGGGACGCGCCTCACGGCGGGAACGAACGGCAAGGCGCGCTCTTTGCAGACGGTCACAGCCGACGGCGTCACCTTCAGCGAGGCGGGGCCCAGCCTGGGCATCATTCTGGAAAACGGCGACAGCGACGGCGACGGCCTGGTCTGGGTGCTGGTCAACCCGCAGTGATGGAGGTCCAACGATGAAACAAACGATTCTATTCATATTGTTGATCGTCCTGGTGGCTGCCGCTTCCCTGACCCTGGCGCAGGCAAACCCAATTTCCCTGTCGTGGTGGACGGCCGACGGGGGTGGGGGCGTAAGCCGGGGCGGGCATTACACGCTCAGCGCCACCACCGGCCAGCCGGACGCGGGAGAGATGGGTGACGGCCGTTATACCCTCCTCTCCGGCTACTGGGACGGCCCCGGCCGCCATGATGTCAATCTGCCGGTTGTCATACGGCCGTAGCTAAGTCACTAACCATAAACCTAAACGGAGGTAACAAAACATGCCAGCTAAAATCGGAACTTTACCAACTGAGGATGGAGTCATCGCAACTACATCTTCGAGTGAAAAATCGGGCTTATTTGCTCAAAACGACGCACAAACACCTGGACCAGCGGGAGTGCCTGGCGGTAACGGTGTCTTTGGCGTATCGACAGTCCCCAATGCCAGCGGCGTATTCGGCGTCAATGACAATGGGGGAAACGGTGTTGCCGGCGCAAGCAAGCTTGGTGACGGCGTGCAAGGGTTTGCCCATTCGAGCG
>JBJYWZ010000331.1:10781-12968 GCA_046259725.1 Promineifilaceae bacterium (SeqCode)
GCAGACGCCTGGTCCGGATGGGGTGCCCGGGGGAAATGGCGTCTTTGGTGTATCGGCGGTGCCCAATGCCAGCGGCGTATTCGGCGTCAATGACAATGGAGGAAACGGCGTTGCCGGCGCAAGCAAGCTTGGTGACGGCGTGCAAGGGTTTGCCCATTCGAGCGCCAAATCCGGTGTATTCGGTTTTAATGACGCGCAGACGCCTGGTCCGGATGGGGTGCCCGGGGGAAATGGCGTCTTTGGTGTATCGACAGTGCCCAATGCCAGCGGCGTATCCGGGGCTCACAATAACGGAGGAAATGGGCTTTCTGGATTCAGTGAAAAAGGTACTGGCGTTTTCGGCAAAGGCGGCAAATTTGCAGGTTTTTTTGATGGCAATGTGGAAGTTGCTGGAAATCTAACCAACCATGGAAGGGATATTGGGGCCATCCTACAGCAAATGGAGCAACGAATTCGACAACTCGAAGAGAAGTTGGTTTCGTCGCCGCCGACAAAGCCGGAAATTAGGGTAAGCACAAAAGGAGTAGGTGACAAATCAGAGTTCATCGTGTCCGGCTCTGGATTTCGCTCAAACGCCACGGTAACTATCTGGGTAGGTGATGGCCAGGCCAATCAGCTCACATTTCAAGGAACAGCAGATTCAACCGGCAAACTTAATTTTCGACAGAGTATCCCATGCTCATCAGGTTCATCGCTCTATTTCTCGGCGAGTGATGGTCGGCCAGATCGCATCAATCAGACAGGTGTTCTTCACAGCAACACTGTCACAATAAATTGTCCGTAGAATTCCGAATGTCCATGCACGCTTGCACCACCACAAGACTGGTAACATTCAGCGGATTACCTTTTTGCGGAAGGCCGTTCAAACCAACGGCGAACTGCTGAAAGCTGAATATGCAATGGAACGGCTGTAAAAACAATCCGGCCGTTCGGCTCAACTGACATCTCAACTGTGAGGCACGCTTTGCGGCAGTTTTTGGTGAATTGGATATCGTCTTCCAAAATCTGTCCACACGGCAGCAGGAAAGCAGAAACACAGCATGTCGTATAAAGCTGCTATAATATGTCCAGACTCGGCCGTTTATCGATTGTCTCGCTGGATATGCCGCGTGCCATCCGGCGTCATAACTGTATTCTGGATCATGAAAGGCGCTACAACCTTAATGCACAGCATCGCTGCCGGCTCCGAGCGGCAGCGATGTAAATGGCCCGGGCGCATCGCCTGGGCCGCTGTCGCCTTGCCGGTTGTCTGGCTGAGCGCCGCTGGAATTCCCTTCCGCTATACACAGCTTCTAGAACAAAATCAATGGTTCCAGAATGAGATGGGCCTGCACAGCAGCCCCGAATTTGCTGCCCTGGTCGTCCTGCTTCTGGAACTGTTCGCGGGCCTGGTGTTCCTTCTCAGCAGCGCCTTTTTTGCCTGGTACAAAAGCGATGAGCGCATCGGCCTGCTGGTAGCGTTTGGCTTTCTCGCCCAGGCGGCGACTTTTCCCGGCATGACGGACGCGCTGATCGACGCGACCATGACCACGCGTTGGCTTTCATGGTCCTGGTTCATCTTCAGCCTGCGCGCACTGGCTTCTGCCCTGAGCATAGTGCTGTTCTACCTTCTGCCAGATGGCCGTTTCGTGCCGTCGTGGACCAAAATCCTGGCGCCAATCTGGATTGCGGTGTGCGCCATCCAGCTTCTATTTCCTGAAGCCCCGTTCAGCGTTGTCTACGGCGAGAGCTTCCGGGCCACAGAAACGGCCTCCATTCTCTTTGTCAGCGCCTGGTGGCTGAGCGGCATCGTCGCGCTGCTCAGCCGCTATCGCAGCGCCACGGGCATCGCACGCCAGCAAATCAAGTGGATCATGTTCGGCATGATCCTGGCCGGCCTGGGCAGCATCAGTTACCTGTTCATTCGCCCGCTGCACACGGCGCTGGGTTTCAGCAGCGATGCCTACGTGATCGGCCGTACGCTCGTTTCCTCACTTCTCTTCGCCTGCCTGCCCGTCTGTATCACCATTGCCATTTTCCGTTATCACCTGTGGCAGCTTGATACGATCATCAACCGCACCCTGGTCTACGGGGTTTTGACATTTCTGACGATGTCCCTCTATGTGCTCATTGTCGGCGGGTTGGGGTCACTGCTGCAGCCGCAAAGCAGCGGGGTTCTGGCTTTCCTGGCCGCGGGCCTAGTGGCCG
>JBJYWZ010000332.1:0-3224 GCA_046259725.1 Promineifilaceae bacterium (SeqCode)
CGCGGACCATCACCGCGTCCCGTTTGCCGTAGACGCCGCTGGTATATAAAGCTTCCAACTGCATATTATTCATGACCTATCGCCTGATAAGGTTCGCAGTAAGCACTTTGGTGCTCTTCGACGCGGGTGAAGGCTGAGGCCAGCACTATGAACCATGTGCCTTTTTGCTGATAAGCGTACCCTCGCCGGTCAGGGCGCGGGAAATGGGCGCGGTGCAGCGCGCGTCGCCAAGAAGGACATGGCCGACCCCGCCATCCAGCGCCTCTTTCGCGGCCAACAGCTTGATGCGCATCCGGCCCTGAGCGGCGGTCTGGGCGATGCTTTCAATCTCTTCCTCACGTATCTCACGGATCAGCGAAGATTCGTGCGGGAAATCGGCCAGGACGCCGGGCACGTTGGAGAGGATGAGCAGCGTTTTCGCGCCCATGGCCACGGCCGTTGCCGCCGCCGCGCGATCGCCGTCCACATTGATTGCCTCACCCTCGCCGCTGATCGCCGGCGGCGTGAGTACAGGCAGATATCCCGCATCGAGCAGCAGCGCCAGCAGGTCGCTGTTGACCAGGTCCACGCGGCCGGTATAGGTGTCGCGGATGACGCGCGCACGGCCGTTTTCCAGGGCGCGAATTGCCTTCTTGCGCGGGCCCGACCAGATGCGCCCGTCGATGCCGCTGAGGCCAAGCGCATTAACGCCGCGCCTTTGCAGTTTTTCCACGATCTCCTTATTGATACGACCGCAGTAGACCATCTCAAAGATCTCCAGCGTGCGCCGGTCGGTCAGCCGGCTGGTGTAGCCTGATGGTGAGGTCACAAACTGCGGCGGATGGCCCAATGCTTCGGCGACCCGGTTCGTCTCAGACGAGCCGCCGTGAATCAAAATCAACGGCCGTCCCTCCGCCGCCAGCCCGGCGACATCCTCACAAACGGCATCCAGATCAATCCCTTCGCTCCCCCCAATCTTCACAACGATCAAACCCTTCATCTCTCCACCTGCCAATGCTGCAGGAAAAACAGCGGCATTCTTTCTTGCCACCTGCATCTTGCTGCTATATCGGATGCAGCCCGGGAAACCCCAGCCCCGCCGTCTCGTCCCAGCCCATCATAACGTTCATGGCCTGAACGGCCGAGCCTGCCGCACCTTTCATCAAGTTGTCGATGGCTGAGATGACGACGAGGCGCCTGCCGCTCTCTTCGACCTCAAAGCCCACATCGCAGTAATTGCTGCCGGACAGGATCTTCGGTTCCGGATAGCGGTAAATCCCGCGCCGCTCCTTGACCAGGCGCACAAACGGTTCGGCCGCATACTGCTCGCGATAGAGCCGCCAGATCCCTTTTTCATCGATGGTTTCCCTGAGGAAAAGATGCGCCGTGCACAGCACACCGCGCACCATTTCTACGGCCGTGGCCGTGAAATAGAGATCGAAGTCCCCCAGCGCCTGCTTTACTTCGGCCTCGTGCCGGTGGCCGGTGGGGGCGAAGGTACGCAGGCTGCCGCTGCGTTCGGGGTGGTGCGAGGCGGCACTGAAGGCGCTGCCGCCTTCGGAAGAGCCGACCTTCAGGTCGACTATGGCCCGTTCGATAAGACCCGCTCTCGCCAGCGGCAGGAGGGCCAGGTTGACGGCCGTGGCGTTGCAGCCGACGCCGCTGGCAAAGCGCGCGCCTTTCAAATCCTGGCGATATATCTCCGGCAGGCCGTAGACAAAACGCGCCAGCCAATCGGCCGCTGGATGTTGTTTCCCATATGTCATTTCGTATAGCTCTGCATCGTGCAGGCGAAAGTCGGCCGAAAGGTCGATGATCACCTCTGCATTTTTGGCGAACGTCTCGATCTGGCCCGCGGAGTGTCCGTGCGGCAGCGCCAGAAAGAGAATGCCAACCGGCTGCAGCGCTTCGAACTCAATGAACTTCAGATCGCAGCGGCCGCGCAGGTTTGGGTGGGTGCTCTGAACATAGCGGCCGGCCTGTTGCTGCGATGTGACCTGCGTGACCTCTACCCGGGGATGGTCCAGCAGCAGGCGCAGCAGTTCGCCACCCACATAGCCGGAGCCGCCGGCAATCGCTGCGCTTATGGTCATTGTGCCAACAGTCCCTGGCCGTTTGCGGCGACCGGGACATGCCCGCGGCGCGCGATTTCCAGGACATAGTCAACGATGCGCCCGGGGATATCGACGCCGGTGGGGTCGATGCTGTTGCGAAACTCCATCGTATAATTGACTTCGTTAACCAGAAGACGGCCGTCCTGGTCCTGCAGGAGATCGACGGCCACGATGCCGCCGCCGACGGCGCGCGCCGCGGCGCGGGATAGATCGTCGATTTCGGCCGTGATCGGGCAGTTCAGCGCCTGGCCGCCGCGCGCCGTATTGGTGATCCAATGGTCTGATCGGCGCAAAATAGCGCAGATGGTCTCATCACCAACAACGAAAGTACGCATATCTGCTCCCGGTTTATCAATGTACTCCTGCACGTAAAAGATGCTGTGGTGGTAGGAACCCAGCGTCTCCTTGTGCTCGAGGACGGCTTCAGCCGCTTCACGATCGTTGATCTTGGCCAGCAGCCGGCCCCAGGATCCGACTGCCGGTTTGAGAACGGTGGGATAGCCGATTTCTTCGATTGCCGCAAGCGCCGATTCCGGCGTGAAGGCGATCTTGACCGCCGGTGTGGGCACGCCGGCCTGTACCAGGGCCAGTGATGTTTCCAACTTGCTGCCGCACATCTGGGCCACGTGCGCACTGTTGATGCATGGCACGCCTGATGCCTCCAATATTTGCAGAGCCGACAGCGCGCGTGAATGGCTGACGCAGCGTTCCAGAACGGCGTCAAAGCGGGTCCAAGAGCCGAGGTCGTGCAGGTCGAAGACCGCGTGACGCACGTCCACCATTTCGGGCGATATGCCGCGCGCCGCAAACGCCTGGACGATCAATTTTTCTTCGGCGCGTATGCGTGAATAAAGAATTGCGATGTTCATAAGTTCATATTCCCGAATCGCAATCGTAATCGCTTTCTAACAATTTTCGATTGCGCCAGCGATCTCATTCGCCCCAATCTTCTTCAACCTCCGGCGCCAGTTCGACGACCAGCGGAGTCAGGCCGACGATCTCCAGTTCTGCGCCGCACTCGATACATTCCAGTATCTCGCCCAGCATCACATTTTCCGCTACCTGCACGGCTGCTGCACATTCCAGACATTCAGTTGTTGACATGATTACGTTACCTCCGTAACTAAAACA
>JBJYWZ010000333.1:0-1554 GCA_046259725.1 Promineifilaceae bacterium (SeqCode)
AACGAGTGACGTATCACCGAAAACCCCCTGCAAAAATATGATAGATGCCGGGATTGCGGCTGTCAACGGGTTTCGCCCGCTAAAAGCTGGGCGACGGCCGTCTGCATGCGGCACAGGGAAAAGAATACTGGTAGTGACCAGATCCTGCTTCAGTTTCCGGCGCTCAGTGTGTAAGGGTATGGTAATAAGTAGATTCTGGACTAATCTTTCTTAAGCAGTGGGCCCTATAATGGCTGCAACAGAGAACCAGGATGCTTCCCATTTTTGCCCTTTAATACGGCCGACTTTGTTATAATGAGAACAGGCAGTTGAGCCGGTGCTTTTCTGTCAGTTGGCTGACGCCAAAATCCAACTGACGCCGCATGGAGTTTCAAATGATCCTTAAAAGATTTCTTCTCATTTTTATCGTCCCTTTATTGGCCCTTATTGCCGCCGGTACAACGGCCGGCGCTCCTAACCCCCTTCCCGATCAGCAGGCGCCGGAATTGAAACTTCGGGCGGGCACTTTTGTGCCGGCGGTTCAGGGGGATCCGGCGGTACCTGAGCAGCTGAAGCTCAACAATCAGAACGGCGAGGCGGGCTACTACATTGTGCAGTTTGGCGGCCCGGTGCAGGATGCCTGGAAAAAGGGCATTGAAGATGCGGGCGGCGAAATCCTCGAATATCTCCCCGATTACGCGTTTAAAGTTTACATGACGGCCGAACAGGCGGCGCTGGTACAACAACAAAACGGGGTTGTCTGGAGCGGTATCTTCCAACCCGCCTATAAGATCGATTTGGCGCTGGCCGAATCCCAGCCTGGGCTGATCAAGGTCAGGGCGGAAAAGAACGCCGACATGGCGCAGATCAGCGATGCCGTCGCCCGCTCTGGCGCAGCGATCGTACGCCAGGACGGGCATGCCTTGATTGTGCTGGTTGAAAACGGCAATCAGATTCCAGACCTGGCTTTTATCAACGGCGTTTCATGGCTGGAGCCATTTACCTTTCCGGAAACGGAAAATGAATACGGCGGCGGGCAGATCATGGGCTCCGCCATCGCCAACAATAATGGCTATGACGGTTCAACGCAGATTGTCGCCGTCTCCGACACGGGATTGGGCGGCGGAACCGCGGCCACTGCTCACCCCGACCTCCCTGCCAGCCGTATCGTACAGATTCAAAACTGGTCAGCGGCCGATTTTCCAGGCTGTTATGATGTGATCCCCGACGGGGCCCAGGACGTAGACACCGGGCACGGCACGCACACGACGCTTTCGGCCGTGGGCGCCGGCGGGGCCTCCGGTGAAGGACGCGGCACCGCCCCGGCGGCCGATCTCGTCTTCCAGGCAATCGAAGAGTATGTTGACTTCAGCGGAACATGCGCCCTCTCAAACACAGATGGTTACTACTTGATAGGAATTCCAGCTGATCTCAACAACCTCTTCCAACCGGCGTACGATGCCGGAGCGCGCGTCCACTCCAATTCCTGGGGCAGTACTGCAGCCGGTGAATATACAGGTGACAGCGCCGATGTCGATGAGTTCATGTGGAACCATCCGCAGATGCTGGTGACTA
>JBJYWZ010000334.1:0-2114 GCA_046259725.1 Promineifilaceae bacterium (SeqCode)
TACATGGTGCTCTTACTCCCTGTTAGACTTGCACAACGTTAAGTTAATAAAACAGATTCTAAAACAAGCCTCAATTGCTGATGTATAGTCTAGCACAAAAGTTCTAATTTGGCAACAGATTTCTGCGCAATTTCGGGATATTTTTAAGGTTTTCGTGCTGCGCTTCTACACCCAGCCACGGAGGCGCACCGCCTCGGCCACGCGGTTGACGGCCACCAGGTAGGCGGCCACGCGCGTATCGACGTTGCGCGATTCAGCCATCTTATTGACGGCATGAAATGCAGTCGTCATCTTCTGATCCAGGCGCTCGTGCACCAGCGGTTCATCCCAATAATACTGGTAAGCGTTCTGCACCATTTCAAAGTAGGAGACGGTGACGCCGCCGGCATTGCAGAGAAAATCGGGGATGATGGTCGTCCCTTTTTCTTTGAAAATCCTGTCCGCCTCGGGCGTCGTCGGGCCATTGGCCAGCTCGGCGATAATGGGCGCTTTTACGTTTTCCGCGTTCTTGCCCGTGAGCTGGTTCTCTATGGCCGCCGGTATCAGGATATCGACATCGAGCTCCAGCAGATCGTCATTGCTGATAGGCTCCGTCTCCGGGCAGCCCTCCACCTTGCCGGTACGCCGCATATGTTTGGAAACGACGCCGGGATCGAGACCATGTTCATTATAGATACCGCCGAATTCATCGCTGACAGCCACGACCTTGAGGCCGAAGTGCTCTTTACCGAGGCTGTGGGCGAAGGATCCGACGTTGCCGTAGCCTTGAATGGCGCTGCTGGCGCCGTCCAGGTCAAGACCCTGCAGTTTGGCCGCTTCGCGAATCGTAAAGAGACCGCCAAGGGCGGTGGCCGGGCTGCGTCCGGCGGAGCCGCCTAACTGCTGCGGCTTGCCCGTAATCACGCCGGGTTCATGGTGTCCCTGCAGCACTTCATACTCGTCGAGCATCCAGGCCATGATCTGCGGGTTGGTATGCACGTCAGGGGCAGGTACGTCTTTTGTCAGCCCGACATAGCGTGCGAGGACACGCATATAGCCACGGCTGAGGCGCTCCAGTTCACCGGTCGACATTTCGCGCGGATTACAGATGACACCGCCCTTACCGCCGCCCAGGGGCACATCGGCAACGGCCGTTTTCCAGGTCATCCACGCCGCCAGGGCGCGCACGGTATCGATTGTCTCATCGGGATGGAAGCGGATGCCTCCCTTTGCCGGGCCGCGCGCGTCATTGTACTGCACGCGGAATCCTTGAAAGGTCTGCACATGGCCATCGTCCATACGCACGGGAATCGTGAAGTGAAACTCACGCATGGGTTGGCGCAGGAAGGCATGCATATCGGGATCAAGTTGTAAAACGGCCGCCGCTTCATCAAGTTGGGCCTGGGCAATAGCGAACGGGTTCAGGTTCTCGCTCATGGGAAATTTACCTCAATTTTCTAAAGTCCGGGGAATGTAAGTTCAGCGCATGGCAACCATACTTGATTGCTTTTTTCACATACAGCAGCTGCGTTGAAATTCGTCCCTAGCATAGCAGAGAGCGCGCAAACTGGCGAAAATGCTTAAAGAAAAAAAGCCCCTGGAGACGGGCTTCCAGGGGCTTTTAAACCTGAATTAAATTGGTCAAATCCGCATCCGATTCTATGCCAGATGGAATCGTACACGACCTGTTACACCCAGCCTCGCAAACGCACCGCCTGCGCCACGCGGTCGACAGCGACCAGGTAGGCCGCGACACGGTTGTTCACCTTCTGCTTGTCCGCCATAGTGTGCACAGCGTGGAAGGCCCTGGTCATTTTCTCGTCGAGGCGATCGTGGACCATATCTTCTGACCAGTAGTACTGGTAACCATTCTGCACCATTTCGAAGTAGCTCACGGTGACGCCGCCGGCGTTACAGAGGAAGTCCGGTATGACATAGACGCCATTTTCGTAAAGAATGTCGTCCGCTTCCGGCGTGGTGGGGCCGTTGGCCAATTCGGCCGAAATCTTAGCCTTGATACGCGGCGCATTCTCCTCGGTGATCACATTTTCCAGCGCGGATGGGAAGAGGACATCAACATCCAATTCCAGCAGCTCCTCGTTGGTGATCTCATCGCAGCCTTTAAATCCGCTCAC
>JBJYWZ010000334.1:2214-3963 GCA_046259725.1 Promineifilaceae bacterium (SeqCode)
AAACGAGCGATGTTGCGCATATAGCCGCGGCAGAGGCGCTCCAATTCCGTCTGCGTTAGCTGGCGCGGATCGACAATGATCCCGCCTTTAGCGCCACCAAGAGGGATATCCACAACGGCCGTTTTCCAGGTCATCCAGGCGGCCAGGGCGCGCACCGTGTCAATGGTCTCTTCCCAGTGGAAGCGAATGCCGCCTTTAGCCGGACCGCGCGCATCATTATACTGCACGCGAAACCCTCTGTAGGTGTTCACATTGCCGTCATCCATGCGTACCGGAATGGTGAAGTGAAACTCACGCATCGGTTCGCGCAGAAAGGCATGCATATCTGGATCGAGCTGCAGCACCGCCGCCGCTTCATCCAACTGCGCTTGCGCAATAGTAAATGGATTCAGTTTTTGACTCATTGAATTTCAGCTCCTATCAGTGTGGGAAATTTGGGAAAGTACTCGCCGCGAACATACGCGACGTCACACTCTCAGTTTGGGAATATTATGCGCCCTTGTCAAGTGTCAAGTGTCATAATCTAGACCATGACACTTGACACGTCTGCGTCTTCTTCTACCTTTCCCATTTCACCTCTGGTAAACTTCTTGCCGCTTCCTAGTTGGAGCAGATAACGAGTGATAGAGAACCATGGAATTGATTCAGCTGCTGTACGCCTTTATTCTCAGCGTTATTGTTGTCGCGCTGGCATATTGGCGCGGATCGTTATCTCCCTCCGGCACCTGGGGCGCTCTGATCATCGGCACATTGACCTTAGGCTTCGGCGGCTGGCAGTGGGGCGTGATATTGGGCGTCTTTTTCATCAGCTCCAGCCTGCTCTCGCATTTCAAAGAAGCGGAGAAAAAAGCAGCGGCCGAAAAGTTCGATAAAGGCCACCGCCGCGATATGGGCCAGGTCGTGGCCAACGGCGGGCTGGGCGCGCTGCTGGCTGTGCTCAGCGCTGTCGTGCCAGAGAGCATTGTATCGGCACAGATCTGGTTCTATCTGTTCGTGGGCGTGATGGCCACGGTAACGGCCGATACCTGGGCCACAGAGCTGGGAACTTTGAGCAGAAAGCCTCCGCGCCTGATCACCAACGGAAAAACCGTCGAGGTTGGCACATCAGGGGGTGTCTCGCCATTAGGCACGGCCGTCTCCCTGGCCGGCGGCCTTATCATCGGCTTTATCGCCGGTCTGATCAGCGAATACAGCCTGTTCATCATGTCCGCGGCCGGCGCAGCGGGCGGGCTCGCAGGCTCCCTGGTGGACAGCCTGCTCGGAGCGACCGTGCAGCAGATCTACTACAGCGACGCCCGCCAGAAAGAGACGGAGAAGAAATTAGAATTAGACGGCACGCCAAACCGCCCCCTGCGCGGATGGTCATGGATGAATAATGATATAGTTAATCTCATTTCATCCATGGTGGGCGGTTTTATTGCTGCGGCAGCGGGTATGATTCTTTCATAGCAAATAGGATGCGCGGAATCTTGTATTTCAGCGCTTTAGCCGGCCGGCACTTCAACCTGGAAGTTGATTCGCCGGCCGTAAGCAAACTGACCAGATAGCAGGAGAAGCAATGACTAATGACAAACAGTTAATGACAGCAGAGGTCTTATACGACCTGCAAGTTGTCTTCGAACCGCAAATTTCACCGGATGGCGGGCACATTATCTTTGCCTTGCAGCGCATTGACAGGAAAAGTGAGAAGAAGTACCGCAACCTGTGGCTGGTGCCAACTTCGGGCGGTGAGCCGCGGCAGTTTACCTA
>JBJYWZ010000335.1:0-4991 GCA_046259725.1 Promineifilaceae bacterium (SeqCode)
AGCGCGGCCAGCAGATCGGCGACCAGGGAGATGCCGAACGGCGCCGGCCAGCCGCCCGACTGGTAGACCAGCGGCGCGCCGCGCTGCCACACGCTCAGCAGCAGCCACAGGCTCGCCGCGAAGCTGGCCGCCATAACCAGCAGTGCCCATCCGGCCTGCGCGCGCGGCCGTTTACGCAGCAGCAGCGTAACCATCGCCCCCATAATGGGCAAGAGAATGGGCACAACAGGTAAAAAGGATTCCATGGGCGATCCAGCCATTATCAATTTTTCAATCCATCCATCTCGTCCAGGTCGGCCGTCTTATAGCGCGAGGAGATGATATAAAGCATCGCCAGCACGAAGGCAGTGCCGCCCATACTGATCACGATCGCCGTCAGGATCAGCGCCTGCGGCAGGGCGTCACTGCGCTGTCCCACGGCCGTCGTATAAGCCGCCGCCACGCCGTCAAAAGCGCCCGTCGACAATAAGAACAGGTTCACCGCGTTGGCCAGGATCATCAGCCCGATCACCGAGCGAATCACATTGCGCCGCAGCAGTTGAAAAATACCAATGGCGAACAAAGCGCCAACTGTAAGAGCCGTAATTAATTCCATGGTTCAGGTTGCAGGTTCATCTTATTGTTCACTGATCACTTTTGACTGAATACTGTTCACTGTCCACTGCAGACTGTTCACTCTCCTCCTCCGGATGTCCCAGCGTGCTCAACATATGCGTCGCGCCGCCCACCACGGCCAGGCAGATCGAAACCTCGAGCAGGAACGACGTGCTGATGTGAAAGCCCTTTGGAAGCCAGGTCCAGCTTTCCGTGAAATCGACGTTACCCAGGAAATTACCTGTAATGACCGTGGCGACCAGGCCTGTGGTTATCGCCAGCAAGATGCCTATGGCGATAAAAGCAGTCTCGCGAATCCAGGGCAGGCGCCGCCGCGTCTCTTCAAAGCCGAAAGCAATGTACCAGATGGCGATGGCCAGGCTGATGATCACACCCGCCGTAAAACCGTCGCCCGGCTGGTCGTGGCCGTACATCAT
Organism: Promineifilaceae bacterium (SeqCode); assembly: GCA_046259725.1. Taxonomy (GTDB): domain Bacteria; phylum Chloroflexota; class Anaerolineae; order Promineifilales; family Promineifilaceae; genus JAACFF01. Next base: position 1,032 of record JBJYWZ010000335.1, read on the forward strand.
CTGCGTCGCCGCCAGGATCATCGAGATCGGCAGGGTAGCATAGGCTGCCACGCGTATGAAGGGCGAGAGAGGGTACCCACCCACGCCGCGCGTGGTAAATGTCTTGCGATCAATATGCCGCTCGCGCGGGTTATGGTCGCCGTGTTTGCGCGCCGCGTGGGTCAGCAGCGTGGCGATGCCCAGGCCGGCCAGGCTGAAGACCGTGATCTCAATCAATGTGTCCAGGGCGCGAAAATCAACCACGATCGCGCCGACGATATCCGTCGCGCCGGTTTCCGCCTTGGCGTTCTCGGCGTAATAGGGGGTGACGGTGCTCTCGCGCGGCCGTTCTAAAAGCGCGAGCAGGGTGACAATCGCCACCACAACGCCCAACAAAGCGGCCAGCAGCGCCTGCCAGGTCCAGGAGGGTAGGCGGCCCGATGTTGCCTCACGCCAGCCGCGTTCGGTCAGAAACTGGGCGCTGTGGCGTTGCCCGCGCGGCAGGCGGTTGAGAGCCAGGACCATGATCACCAGGGCCAGGATGTCGACCACGATTTGCACCAGGGCCACATCAGGCGCCGGTTCAAGTACAAAAATAAGCGCCATGCCCAGCCCCGCCGCGCCCAGGGCCAGCACGGCCGAAAAATCGCGCTTCAAAACGACCGTGGCCGCCGAGGCGCCGACCACGATCAACGGCGCCACCAGGCGCAGGATGAGCAGACCGCCACCAAAATCGAGCTCCGGCCCTCTCAGCGGCCGCAGGCCCAGAGGCGACTGCGTAATGGTCAGGCCGGCGACGAGCAGGGCCACAGCGCCGAGCATGATCGCCAGGTATATCCTTAATTTGCCCTGCTGGAGGCGCGTGGCCCAATAAGCGGCCTTATCGATGCCCTCCAGCACCCAGCGGTAAAGCGCGTTGAAGCTCAGGTCAGGCAGCAGCGCCTGCTGCCAGGCGCGGATGGGCCGGCGAAAAACAAACATAACAGCGCCCAGCGTGATCGCTACGATCGAGAGCAGCAGTTCCACGGTCAGGCCATGCCACAGCACAAACGAAACCTTGACCGCCTCGCCGAAGGCATCCTGTGCCGCACCCGACAGCAGCGCCGCCTCGTCCTTGGGGCCGGGAAGGATGGAGAGGATGATCGACAGGGCGGCGGGGATCGCCGGAGCCAGCCACATGGGCCAGGGCGCTTCGTGGCCATGTATCGAGGGATCCTTGGGTTTGCCGAGGAAAGTCTCGCGGATAAGCAGCCCGGCCTGGGCCAGCATCAGCGCGCCGGCCAGCACCGCGCCCCAGCGAATCAACAGCGCCGCCGCCGGCGGTACAGAGGGGTGTACGGCCGTGGCCAGCAGCGTCTCCTTGGCCAAAAAGCCGAACATCGGCGGCAGGCCGGCCATCGACAGCGCGGCCAGGGAAGCGGCGAAAAATGTATAGGGCATCACCCTGGATAGGCCGCCCAGCCGCCGCAGATCGCGCGTGCCCGTTTCATGATCGACGATGCCCGCGACCATGAACAGCGCGCTCTTGTACAGCGCGTGCGCCAGGATGCCCACTACCAGCGCCTTATAGGCCTCCGGGATATCCTGGCCGATAAGCATCATCAACACGCCGAGCTGGCTGATCGTTGAATAAGCGAGCAGGCCCTTCAGGTCATTTTGCTTCAGGCCCAGGTAGGCGCCGGCAATCATCGTGATACCGCCCGTGATCGTCAGCAGCCAGAACCATGTTTCCGTGAAGCCCAGCGCCGGGTTCATGCGCGCCATGAGATAGATTCCCGCTTTAACCATCGTCGCCGAGTGCAGATAGGCGCTGGCCGGGGTGGGGGCGCTCATCGCTCCCGGCAGCCAGATATGTGCCGGCCACTGCGCGCTCTTGGTGAACGCGCCGAAGGCGACCAGGGCCAGCATCACCACGTAGAATTCATTGCTGCGCAGCACATCGCCGCTGCTGAGGATGGTCGGGAAATCGGTGCCCCCGGCGACCATGCTCACGAAGAGCAGCCCGGCCAGCAGGGCGATGCCGCCGCCGCCGGTGATGAACAGCGCGCGAAAAGCCCCGTAGCGCGCCTCCGCGGACTGCGTCTTGTAGGCTACGAGCAGGTAGGAGACGATACTCGTTCCTTCCCAGAAAATGAACAGGGTCAGGACGTCCCCTGCCAGGACCAGGCCCAGCATACAGCCCATGAAGAGCAGCAGGTAGGCCAGGAAGCGCCAGGCGCTCTGATCCCCTTTGAAGTAGTAACCGGCATAGACGACGACCAGCGTGCCGATGAAGGTGACGAGCAGGCCGAAGAAAATGGCCAGGTCATCTTCATATAAGCCCAGGTTCAGGCCCAATGACGGCAGCCATTCCCAGCGGTAGACGAAGACGACGCCGTCATTGGCCGCAGGCACGCGGGCGGCGAGCATCACAAAGGCCGCCAGCGGCGCCAGGGCCAGCAGCCAGCTTACCTGCGTGATCGTGCCGCGCTTATTAAGCGCGGGAATGCCGTAAGCAGCCGCAACCAGCGCCGCGGCGAAAATGATGATGAGCGGAAGAAGTAAGCTAATCAACGGTCAATTGAAAACGGGCAGGGTTGCAGGATGCAAGATGCAGGTTGCAGATCATCCGCACTCCGCACTGCCTTAAATCCGACATCCGACATCGATAAGATCACCAGGCAATAATATCACTCATCGGCTGCGTCAGGTCGATGAAGCCGATACGGTTGGAGTAACCGGTCGCGCCGGTACCGGAGCCCTGCGTAAGCAGCGCCAGTTCGCCCTGCAAATCGTGGGCGGTCAGCCAGTCGCGGGCAAACTTTTCCCAGTTGGTGGGCCTGTACTGCTGGTAGACAGGATAGACGCCGTAAGAGAACTGCAGTTCCTGGCAGGTGGATTCCCTGGGCGAGATGGCGATGATCCACACCGGCAGACGGAAGCGGCTGATCATGCGCGCCGTACGGCCGCTCAGGGTAGGCGCGACCACGGCGACAGTTTCGTAGTTAAGGGTGGTGGCGTAGATTGAGCGGGATACGAGATTGTTATAGTCCGGTTTGTCGGATTTGTGATGTTCCTGCAGGCGGCTGGCCACCCGGTTGCCGCTGCAGTATGGTTCCGTTTCGCGGGCGATAGCGGCCATGACTTCAACCGATGTCGCCGGAAATTCGCCAACGGCCGTTTCCCCGGAAAGCATGACGCAGTCGGTGCCGTCGAGAATGGCGTTGGCCACATCGGTTGCCTCCGCGCGGGTCGGACGCGTGTTATAGGTCATCGATTCCAGCATATGCGTGGCCGTGATCACCGGTTTGCCGTGGAGGTTGGCCTGGATGATCAATTCCTTCTGCACAATGGCGATTTGTTCGATAGGGATTTCAACGCCCAGGTCGCCGCGGGCGACCATGATGCCGTCCGTGGCCTCAAGGATATCGTCCATATGATCCAGGGCGCCGGCCCGTTCGATCTTGGCGATGATGAAAGGCTCGTAGCCCAGTGCCTGCGCCGCTTCGCGCACCTCATTGAGATCCTTCCCCGTTTCCACAAAAGATTGGCTGATGGCGTCGATCCGTTCCGACGCCGCGAACGTCAGCCACTCGCGATCGTTATCGGTGAAAGCGCTGATGCCCAGGTTGATGCCCGGGAAATTGACGCCCTTATGCGAGCGCAGTTCGCCGCCGATGAGCACCTTGGTATGTACTTCATCGCCGACAACCTCTTCGACGGCCAGCTTGATCAGGCCGTCGTTGATGAAAATCCTGTCGCCCGGTTTGACGGCTTTGGCCAGGCCCTCGAACTTCATGGACGCCCGTTCCGCGTTGCCCACGAAATCGCCCGCGGCCAGGACAAAGGGCTGGTCACGTTCGAGCATGATCGGGTCGGGCTCAATCGCGCCGATGCGCATTTTGGGGCCCGGCAGGTCACCCATGATGGCTACGCGCCGCCCGACTTCCGCCGCCGCGGCGCGGATGAGGCGGATCGACGTGCGGTGCGTCTCGGCGTCGC
>JBJYWZ010000335.1:5091-8071 GCA_046259725.1 Promineifilaceae bacterium (SeqCode)
GGCAGCGCGGGATCGACGTCGCCGCTGCGCGTGCCCATGATCAGGCCGGCCAGCGGGCTGAAGCCCATGGAGGTGTCGATCGAGCGTCCGCCCTGAACGGCCGTCATGCTGCAGCCGTTGCCCAGGTGCGCGGTGATGATGTTTGTCTCTGCTGCGGCCTTGTCCAGATGGTCGATGGCCTGCTTCGTCACGAACAGGTGCGACGTGCCGTGGAAGCCGTAGACACGCACGCCGTGCTCTTCATACAGATTGTTGGGTACGGCGTAGCGGTATGCCCGGGCGGGCATCGTCTGGTGGAAGGCGGTATCGAATACCGCCACCTGTAAGGCCTCCGGGAACAGCTCCTGGGCGACCTCGATGCCCGTCAGGTTGGCCGGATTGTGCAGCGGAGCCAGGGGGATCAGGGCCTCGATCGCCTCCTTGACCTCGTCGTTGATGATCGTCGGCTGGCTGAAGCGCTCCCCGCCATGCACGACGCGGTGGCCGATGGCCGTGATTTCTTGCGGACGGCCGATGACGCCAATGCCGCTGCGCTTACGGCCCAGCAGTAAATCGACCATGATCGACAGTCCGCGGCGGTGATCCGGAATCTGGATGTCGTCTACCAGATATTGCTCGGAATCTGGTAGTGCGATCGCCGAATGTTTAACCCGGCTGACCGGCTCGCCGATCTTCTCTACAAGACCGGAAGCAAGCGGGGCCATCGTACGGCCGTCAAAAAGCTGGTACTTAATAGATGAACTGCCTGAGTTGATAACTAGAATTTTCATGATTTATCGGGCTGCAGGTTGCAGGATACAGGTTGCAGGATGCAGGATGAAAGATGCAAATCGCGCATCACGTCCCCACTGCTCCTTTACCGCTCACTGTTTACTGTCCACTGGTTAAAGGTTACTGGTTGCTCTTCCTGCGCCTGCACGGCCGTGATCGCCACCGTATTCACCACATCTTCCACGGTGCAGCCGCGGCTGAGGTCATTGACCGGTTTGTTCAGGCCCTGCAGGACGGGGCCGATGGCAATGGCGCCTGTCTCACGCTGCACCGCCTTATAGGTATTGTTGCCCGTGTTCAGGTCGGGGAAGATAAAGACCGTTGCTTTACCGGCGACCTCCGATTCGGGCATTTTCTTCTGGGCGACGTCCAGGGCCACGGCCGCGTCATACTGGATGGGACCTTCAATCATCAGGTCGGGCCGCCGTTCCTGGGCGATATGCGTCGCCTGGCGCACGCGTTCGACGTCCTCGCCTACGCCCGATTCGCCGGAGGAGTAGGAGAGCATGGCCACGCGCGGGTAAATGCCGAACTGTGCGGCCGTATCGGCCGAGGAAACCGCGATTTCCGCCAACTGCTCGGCGTTAGGATTGGGGTTGACGGCACAGTCACCGTAGACCAGCACGCGGTTCGCCAGGGCCATGAAAAAGACGGAGGAAACAATGGCAACGCCCGGTTTCGTCTTCACAAACTCCAGGGCGGGGCGAATCGTGTGCTGCGTCGTGTGCGCAGCGCCCGACACCATGCCGTCGGCGTCTCCTTTATAGACCATCATCGTGCCGAAGTAAGAGACATCGGCCATCTGGTCCAGGGCCATATCCATATTCATGCCCTTATGTTTGCGCAGCTCCATCAGCGTGGTCGCGTACTCCTCGTACCTGGGCGAATCCACCGGGTTGATAATGGGAATCTCTCCCAATTCGCGCGTCAGGCCAAGGCTGTAAATCAGGTTACCCACTTCTTCCGGATCGCCGAGGAGCGTGATGTCGACCACGTCATGGCGGCGTAGAGAGGCCGAAGCCATAAGGATGCGTTCGTCGCTGCCTTCCGGCAGCACGATATGCTGCTTGTTTGCCTTTGCCTGCTGCACCAGGTTGTAGATGAACATGCGCGGCGTGATGCCCTGGTCGGGGAGGGCCACAAGCTGGTTTTCCAGGGCCACGGTATTCACATGGCGGTCGAAAAGGCGCAGGCTGAGCCGGATCTTGGCGTAGGCATCGGCGCTGATATAAGAGCGAACGCTGCCGATGCGCGTGGCCGTCGCATACGTATCATCGGGCACGGAAAGAATGGGCACGATGTCCGAAAGACCGGTCAGCAAGCGGTCGACCGAATCCGGCGGTTTCAGCCCGCCTGTGAGCAGGATGCCCGCAATTTTAGGGTAATTCTGTGATTGGTGCGCCTGCAGGGCGCTGAGGAGCACGTCGCTGCGGTCACCGGGTGTGATCAGCAGCGAATTGTTCTGCAGGTAGGGCAGATAATTGGGAATATTCATGGCGATGACCAGGTAGTTGTAGGCCAGGTTCTCTAACTGGTCGCTGCCGTAAAGCACGCGCGCGCCCATATAGTCGGCGATTTCCTTGACGGTCGGGCTGCTGAGCATGTCGCGCGCGGGAATGACTGACAGCAGCGTGTGCGTGTCCGGCAGTTCGTCTTCCATGGCTTCCAGCAGGTCGTCGATAATTTCGGGGTCGGTGCGATTGACGACCGCGCCCAACATCTGGCAGCCCGCTTCTTCAAAGGCCTCGACAGCGATCTTGACCTCGTTAATGATTTCTTCGATCGTCTGGCCGGCGCCGCTGGTGACGAGGAGCACGGGGCAGCCCAGGTTACGGGCGATATCGGCGTTGTAGTTGAATTCAACGGCCGACCCTCCCGACTCGAAATCAGAACCGATACAAAGGACGAAGTCGCACTTCTCTTCCAGGACCTTATATTTTTCGATGATCTTGTCCAATATCTCGTCGTAATGCCCTTCGGCGATCATATCGGCCACTTCATGACGGTAGAAGGCGTAGGTATCCTCGTAATCGAGGTCGAGATGGAAATAGGTGAGCAGCAGCTCAATATTCTTGTCGCACCCTTTATCGGGCGGCACTTCAATCACCGGTCGAAAAACGCCCACTTTGGGCGTGCGGCGCAGGAGAAGCTCCATAATGCCCAGCGAGACAAGCGATTTGCCGCTGTAGGGCTCGATAGTGGTGAGGTA
>JBJYWZ010000336.1:0-11167 GCA_046259725.1 Promineifilaceae bacterium (SeqCode)
TTCATCACCTCTTTCTTGAAGCGACGCAGTAATTGTTCTGGCGATTCACCGGGTCGTGCTTCGACCTTTGGCAATTTGAATCACCTCCTTTTGTTTAAAGATTATTGCAAAACCTTTCCGGCCAGAGCGCGGCAGACGGCTCTTTTCCAGCACATCCACAAACAGCGATCAAACGGCCGTTTGCCGCTCTGGTGTTTGGCTTAATTGCAAAGGTTTTGCTCAGGGATTGGATACCAACGAGGCGCGTTTCCCTACTCAGTCGGAATTTTAACTTGCAAACAGCATATACGCCAATATTCTAAAGAATATTTCTTCGTTCACGTATGCCACAAAGTAAAATGGCTGTCGAGCGAAACCGCACGCGGCCATTGCCGCGGCGCAAAAAGAATCGGCGTATAAGGCATCGGCTATTTTGGTGACCCATTAATCAGGTCTAAGACATAGTTGGGCGTGGCGATATCGCCGGGCAGGCGATCATCGGGAATGGGTTCGCCAAACACCTGGCTTATGGGCAGGACGCCGGCCCAATAGGGCAGCGAATAGTCGTCTTCCTCGTCGCCTGGTGGGCCGGTGCGAACTTTAGCCGATGCAAGGTCAATGGTGATTTCGGCTACGGTAGTGGCCTTCATTTCCACCTCATTCGGCAGGCGGCAGTCGTCCCAGCGTCCAGGTATCAGTTTCTCAGTAAACTGTCTGAGCGCTGCCAACTTTGACTCATCAGCAACGACTTTACCGCTGCCAAAAAGAACGGCCGAACGGTAATTGATGGAGTGGTGAAATACAGACCGTGCCATGACGATCCCGTCAACGTGGGTGACGGCAATGCTCAGTTCGCCGCCGGCCCCGATATGACGCATCATGCGGCTGCTTGAAGCGCCGTGGAGCAGCAGATGATCACCCTGGCGGGCGATTAAAGTCGGAATAACAAATGGCTCGCCGTCGACGACAAAACCGACATGACCGATCAAAGCGGAATCAACGATGTCGTAAATAGTTTCCTTGTCATAATTGCCGCGCTCAGGGACTCTTTTTACGCGGTTTTTCTTGGACAACTCAAAATGAGACATAGGCCTTCCATCCTGAAAAATTCTCCAGCGTGTCAAAGACAAATAAGAGCAATCAGTGTAAATTTAAGACGTATATAGATTGCAGCTTGACGCCGGGGCAGATACAAGAGTATAACAAATGCCGGACCCATCCAAAAAAAGTCCGCACGCATAGGAAACGGCGGCGTATTCTTGTTTCCCACTATCAGATTCAAGTGTCTGTCCGCGTGCATCCTTCGACAAGGATACGAACAGTGACCATCAACCTGAACGGTACCGGGTTCTGGCAAATAGGTATGGCGTTAATACGCACAGTTTCAAGCATCGAGAGGAAACGTAAATTATGAATGAGGAAAAGAGCCCATTCGCGGCGATTATCAGCGGCGACGCAGATGGAAAGATCATAGCTCAGGATGATGAGAAGCGGCTTGCCTTAATCGAATGTCTCGAACCGGAAGCCGCGGTTCATTGGCTTGCCGTGCCCTATGAATACGGCCGGGGAACTGAAGAACTCAAACAGGCGAACAGCACGAGGTTTCTTGAGTTAGTGGATTACGCAGTCGCGCAAACGAAGGCGCTTGTCGCCGACTACCCGATCCTGGGCAACGGCTTTACGATCAAGTTTCACGTGGGCGCTTTCGAAACGATTCCGCACGCCAAACTGCACATTCTATCAATCGAATAGACGCAAGCCGGCTACTCTACGAAAATCTCAACGTGTTCGCCGTCTTCCTCATCGAACACATCCATGATCTTGCCCTGCTGGCCGCTTTCGACTGCATCCATGATTGCCTCGTACTGCGTGCCGTCGATTTCAGGCGCAAATTTGGCCCCCATCTTAATGCCTACATTGACGAGTCCCATGGGGATATTCACGTCAACCTTTTTGCGCCCGCTTTTGATATCCGTCACGCGCACTCGAAACCAGCGCGGCTTACTGCTGCCCTTTAATGGTTCTCCGGCGGCAGCGCGGTCGGTATTGTCAAGCGCACGTAGAAGGTCAACGCCATCGGCGGCTGATATCTTCCCTTCCTCAATCATGCGCAAAATCTGCATGCGTTCTTCTGTGTTGGCCATTACTATCCTCCAACTACCTTTCCTATTTCTCGTGGTTCAACGGCTGGCTGACCTATCAATTACTTCAATGCAAGCCGCATCTGTGTCAACGTGCGCGAGTCGCGAAAGCGCAGCGAAGGCAGCAGTTCGTTCATCACGGGATCGTCGGCATCATGAAACATGCGAACCGTCCGGCGGGGCAAGTAATGCAGCCGCCGCAATAATTTCAGAATCAAGACCTGCTCCAGCTCGCCGCGGCTGTCGGGGTGTACCCGCACGCGAAGCTGGTGAATCTTGCCCCATTCACCATTAATCGTGGCAAATCCGCGCAATTCGGCGCTTTCGCCGCCGGCCATCCAGATTTCAAAGTGTTTTCCCCCCAGGAAATCGGCAAGACGGCGCCGCAGATTTCTGCGATAAGCGTCGCCGGGCAGCGGATCGGGCCAGCAAAGGTCTGCCTGACCGGTCGCCAGATCCAGCTTATAGGCGTCCCGCCAGCGTGAGCGCGGCATTTCGATCACGTCTGCCTGCTCGTCGATCGCGTACAGATCATTGTCGGGAAAACGGCTGCGCGAGCTGACAAGGTTCCAGGTCTTTAATGTCCCCAGCGTGGAATAGCCCAGCGAACTGTAAAGATCTTTGGCACTATTGTTGTCGCTGTCCACCTGCAGGCGGATTTCGTAGGCGCCGCGTTTTTGGGCTTCTCGTTGCGCCGCTTCCATCAAGGCTCGGGCGATGCCGTGCCGCCGGTATGCTGGAAAGACGGCGACGTTGGCGATGATCCAGCGCCGCGGAAGGCTGGTTGGCAAGAGGGTTACATTGCCCACAATTCGGCCGTCTTCTTCCCAAACAAAACCAGGTGTCAACCTGGCTAGGAAAGGGTCCAGGCGCCACAATAGCGCCGGCTTATTGGCAACAACCGCGCTGTCGAAAGCTCTTTGCCCATTGCTGTCCAACTCGTCACGAAAGACGGTTTTTAGAAGCGAGGCTAATTGTGGAAAATCCCGGTTGGGGTCGATGGGGCGGGGACCGCTCACCGATCCCCCAACCGAAAATGTGATTACCATCCTACCTATCGAATCCTTATCGCTGCTTATCCTCTAATGATTGCTACCCCCAATTTAATCGCCTTCGAGGGCTTGAAGCAACATCTGGGCTTCATCGGGCGTAATAACGCCATTTTCCACCATTTTTAGTATCTTTAGCTGGGCTTCCTGCGAACCGGCTTTTGGAGCAGCCGCACCTTTGCGCTGATCTGCAGCCTGTTTTTGAGACTTCGACCCGGCCTGCGTAGTACGCTCACGCTCGGCAGCTTCGCGGAATTTACCGGCCGCGGCGCCCGCCTTTTCCGAAAACTGCGTGGCCATCTGGCTGACAAAGTCGGGGCCGAAATTCTTTTCCAGTTCGGCCGTTACTTTCGTCACCTTGTCCTGCATCTCGGACGAGATCGCTGCTCCAATTTCCGCCAGGTCAGAGACAAAATCAAAATCAAAGAAGTTCTCACCATCAACTTTCCATCGTTTTGAAACCATTGAAGCCTCCTTCAATACCACCGTACCGCCGGCTTTGACGACAAGACGCGTCTTACCATCGCCCAGTCGCCCCGATAACGTGCCGGCGTTCTCAGCAACATCAAGCAGCGGCAACCGGTTTGCGATCGTGGATGCCTCCGCTTCAATCAAGAGAGGCGCTTCGAGCGGCCAGATCAGGACGATGTCGCCTGCGGCCGTCAGGGCGTGCTCATAGGGACCCAAACCGCCCTTCAAGCGAATATCGCCCGCAACTTTGTTGACCATGCAGCGCCCGGCGAGATTTTGTAAATTGACATCGCGGCCGCCGGCGCCGACCTCCAGATCGCCGTTGACACTGCGCACATTGATGTCCCCTCTGACATCAACCAGTGAAACAGATCCGCTGATATGTTGGAAGACGCCATCGCCGGCAATGTCCGCGAGCGAAAGATCGCCATCGATATTACGGGCCACGATATCGCCGCTGACGCCCTCGACGGAAAGCGAACCGGAAACATTGCGGGCGACTAAATCGCCGCCGACACGGCCGATCTTCGCACCTGCGACATTGCTGATAACAACATCACCGGAGACTTCTGCCAGGCTGACAGCACCGGACAGGCTGCGAATAACGACATCATGCCTGGCCTGATCAACATGCACGGCGGCGCCTTCCGGCACGTTGAGTATCAGATCCGACGATGACTCAAAGGTCAGCTTCGATTCTTCTTGCTGCACTTCAAACTCGCCGGCAGCGCGCACATCGAGTTCAAGCCACGGACGTACGACCAGATCGCCGTCACATCGTGTGATCTTGATCACTGGCGTTTTGCCTACCTGAAAACGTTCCTTGCTCATATAACCTGCCTCCACAGCGTCACTCAAAGAAGATGCGCACATGATCGTTGCTGTCCTCATCCAGTACATCGACGAGCAGGCCCGACTCAGCTTCGGATAGTATCGCACCAAACTGATCCAGGTTTTCACTAATTTCACCCGGCGCGAACAACTGGGCCATACCCAACCCCCACTTCACCATGCCATAGGGCACATTGACGCTGACTTTGCTTTTCCCGGAATCCAGCGCGGACACCTGGATGCGCAGCCAGCGCGGTTCCCCGGCAGCTTTCTTTCCCACCGGCAGCGAGATTTCCTCGATTTCCAGCGCGCTGTCCGGAACTATCTTTGTCTGCTTTTCATTTTCATCCAGAACATTGATTTTTGGCGATTCAACTGCAATATCTGCTGCGGATGCCATTGCAGTGGTGGGCGCTTGCTCCAACAGCAAGACAGCTTCATCGATCGTGATCTTTCCTCTGGCAAGCAGTTCCAATATTTCTTTACGTGTTTCTTCCTTGGTCATCTTATTACCTCCGAACCTTTGGTGACCAGTTCCACCATTATTGAAGCATCTCCAGCGCTTCTTCGGCCGATAGCTTGCCGTCGCTCAAGTCCGCGAGAATTTGCTGCCGCATCTCATCTGAGGCGATTTTCTCGTCGGACTTTCTGGTTTCGTAGCCCATTGCTTCAATGACATCAGTCAAACGAGCGCGAACTGCCGGATATGACAGGTTCAGTTCCTTTTCGACCCACTTTATCTTGCCCTCACAGCGCATAAAGGTCTCAATGAACTCGAGCTGTTCAGGTGTCAAGGTATAAAGGCGTCCCAGCGTGAAATGACCTTCAATAGTAGTGTCGCAGTTGCGACAGTGCAGCCGTGTCACATGTAAGGTGTCTTGACAAATCGGGCACTGCCCTATTACTGGTTTCATACGGGTCAACTCCAATAAAACTTACCGCTAAGATCTCGAGATATCCAACATTATAGACACACTTGTTTACAATGTCAATGTAGATATTAATTTTATTGATACTTGGATTAATATTCTTAATATGCTGGTGAAACCGTATGCGAAATAGTCGAGGCGGCCGCATGGGCTAAATTAAAATGGCGGCATATCATGCCCGGTTCCACAATCTAAAACTGTCTTGAATTTCGAGGTAAGCGACGTAGGCAAAGCCCGCCAGGCCGGTAAACAGCAGGAAGAGCGGACCGGATTGGCCGCGCAGCAGGGCCAACGAGATACCCAGGATGCAGTACAGAACCAGGGCGAGTTCGATCCACAATGTGCCGTCGTGCGGCAGTCGATACGGCCGTTTGCTTTGCGAATCCACCTGGGCACTGAATCCTTTGGGCGTGCGAATGAAAGGGTGCTCCTTTCTAACGTTCAGCGACTGAAACATCGCCCAACTGTTGCTGGGCGCAGTCCCCACTGCTACCAGGAGCAGCATCGGGAAGTAGAGCAGTCTTCTGCTCCAGTCGGCATAGGTTTCCCTTTGGGCAGCGATAAAAAGCAGCGGCTGACCAATACCGATGATGGTAAAGAGCAGCATATATGCCGGAAGTTCCACGTCCAACAGGATCATGGGCAGCTGCAGGGCCAGCAGGAGCAGGAGCAAAATATGCGTGGCGTAAGCCGACATTGAGAGAAGCGCATAGATCCTGCCGGCCAATGAATGACCGCTGTCTTGAATGATGTCGCCGCCATATTTAATGAGGCATTGTATCGATCCTTTCGCCCAGCGAGCCTGCTGGTTTTTGTAAGCCTGGATCCCCGCAGGGAGTTCGGCGGGAGCAACGACGCTGCCAAGATAGTGAAACTCCCACCCGTTAAGCACAGCCCGCGTACTCAGGCAGAGGTCTTCACAGACGGTATCCGCCTGCCAGCCGCCGGCATCATCGACGCAGGCGCGGCGCCAGATGCCGGCGGAGCCGTTGAACTTGGGGAACATATTGGCGCGATGGCGCACTCTCTGTTCCATCACAAAGTGTTTGTCGAGGGCGATCGACTGGGCCGCGGTGAGCGGCGATTGGCCGTCGTTGAGGTGGCCCCACCTGGCCTGAATCATGCCAAGACGGAGGTTTCCTTCAAAATAAGGCACCGTTTCCAATAAGAAATCCGCCTGCGGCATGAAGTCGGCATCAAAAATGGCGATGAATTCTCCGCTGGCGCTGTCCAGAGCAGCGGAAAGCGCCCCTGCCTTATAGCCCACCCTGTTGGAGCGGCGAACATGGGCGATGTTTACACCGCGCGCCTGGTGATAGGCGACGTGCGCGGCGGCAACTTCAGCCGTTTCATCGTCAGAATCGTCTATTACCTGAATCTGCAGGCGATCCGTGGGATAGCTGAGCGAAACGGCCGAGTCGATCAGGCGTCCGACAACCAGGCGCTCATTGTAGACGGGCAGCTGGACGGTTACATGGGGCAGCGTTGAGACATCGATCTCAGGCACTGTATCGGCCTCACCTTTATAGCGCCAGAAGAGTGCAAGCGTGACAAAGCCCAGCAAACCGTATACGGAGAGCAGTGCGACGACAACGAGATAAGCGGCAATCAGCAGCGTGCTCATGTATCACTGCCGACCTCTGAGTAGATAATCTCCTTGAGGCGCTTGTTAAACGTGCCCCTTGGAAGCAGAACCTTGCGGCCGCAGCCCTGGCAGATAAGGCCGACATCGGTTCCCAGGCGCACGACGCGCCACTCGAAACTACCACACGGATGTTTCTTGCGCAGACGAACAATGTCACCCAGATGAATCTCAACATACATAGCGCGGCGATTATAACAGAAGCCGGCTGGCCATTCATAAGAGAAACAAAAAGCTTAGCTTGAGCCCATTTCAACGGGTTCACCCGGTCCATACCAGACCCGGTTAAATGAACTCCCGGCGAAGGAAGTCCGAAATTCTTCTGACTGTGTTATGATGTATGGTGTCCGTCAGAGAAAGATCAGCAGCCTTGTTGTGCAGGCATCCGGACGAACCTGTAGGTGTGATCATGGTCAATGATAAACCTGAACCAGAACAGAATCGTGCTGAGGAGCTCTTTGATCTCAGCGAGGATCAGAAAAATGAAATACTTTGTCTCGCGCGGGAAGCCATAAAAGACCGTGTCACCCGCTTCCCGGAGACGGCCGCCGGTGGGATTGATGAGGGCTTGCTCCAGCCGGCTGCTGTTTTCGTCACGCTGTGGCAAGACACAGGAGACGGAGATGACGCGGATAACCGCAGACTGCGCGGCTGCATCGGCCGTTTGCAGCCTGATTACCCCCTCTACCTGGCGGTCAGGAATGCCGCCGTCAGCGCGGCGACACGCGATCCTCGCTTTCCACCTGTGGCCCCTGAAGAGCTGGATAGTTTGACGATCGAGGTTGCCCTGCTTTCACCGCTGGAAATCGTCAATGACCTGCACGACATCGTTATTGGGAGAGACGGCCTGGTGATCGAGGCATTTGGCAGGCGTGGACTGCTTCTGCCCAAAGTGGCGACACGCATGGGCTGGGGCCGCGAGGAATTCCTGCGCAACGTATGCCTGAAAGCGGGTCTTCCACCTGACACGTGGCCGGCCGGCGGAACACTGTATAAATTCAGCACCACCGTATTTCAAGAATAGACCTCCAACCAGATTGCAACTTTCCATAATCCAGCTATAGTATCCTCAAGCAGGCGTTTAGGAGGTAATCTGCCATGAGGAAAAACAGTGTTGGGCGAGCGATAGGAGCCCTGTTGTTCCTGGGGGTTTTCGTCTGTACCGTCATTCCGCTGAGCGTTTTGAGCATCCACGCAGACGATCAAACTGATATTCCCCACGTATTTGGGAAGACGGCCGTAGGAGCCTTATTTGGGAGCTCGCTGGACGAGATTGCGAATCCTGTTCAAGGGACAACTCCGGCAAAAGTAAGCGCTGCAGCAGCCTACAGCGAGTACGTGACTGCCCCGCTCGATCTACCGATATTCACCGTAGAAAGGGGGCCCGGCAAACTTGGCGATGGATATCTTTTCGTCAGTACCATCGATCTCAAAGATCCAACTGCGGCTAACTACAATCTGATTTTGGATAACCAGGGCGAACCCATCTTCTATGACCGGGTTACAAAGGCGGGCAACTCTCTGGATTTCAAGAGGCAGCCGTCCGGACTGCTCACATATTACACTGATACTGACAGCGGCTGGGGGTTTGAAGCGATGGACAGCAGCTATACGGTAGTAAAGGATTATGTCGTTGCCGACGACCCGGAAACCGGCCGAGATTACCAGACTGACCAGCATGATCTGCAAATCATGAGCAACGGCAATGCGCTGCATCTGATCTATGACTGGCAAACCTTCGACATGAGCCAGATCTATCCCGGAGGTAATCCGGAAGCGACCGTGATCGGCTGCGTCATTCAAGAAATTGATAAAAGCGGCAGCGTTGTCTTCCAATGGCGCAGTTGGGATTACCTTGATGAGATCGAAATCACGGACACGAACCGGCCTCTTGATGATGAGCCGCTGCGCTACATTCACTGCAACTCAATTGACGAAGATTTCGACGGGAACCTGTTGATGAGCAGCCGGAACCTCGATGAAATCATCAAGATCGCCAGACCATCCGGAGAAATAATGTGGCGAATGGGAGGCCGCAAAAATGAATTTGAGTTCCTCAATGACAGTGGTTTCACGGTCCCACATGACGTACGCCGCCTGCCAAATGGCAACATTACTCTCTATGACAATGCTGATTTGAATTTGAAAACGCCTTCGCGTGGAGTGGAGTATCGTGTCGATGAAGTGAACAAGAAAGTCTCAAAAGTGGCCGAATTTTACAATACGCCCGCTACCTATGGTTACTTTATGGGAAACGTGCAGCGCCTGGCAAACGGCAACACGCTCATCGGTTGGGGCGCTTCGAACGAGCCGCTTCTCACGGAATTTGACGGGAATGGGCAAAAAGTATTTGAGGTGAGCGTAGCCAACAAAACCGGGTCCTATCGCGCTTTTCGCTTTCCCTGGCAGGGCTATCCAATTTGGACGCCGCGCCTGGAAGCGCGTTTGGAAGGAAATACGGCTCATCTTTATTTCAGTTGGAATGGATCGACAGACACGGGATCATACAAAATTTTCACAGCGCGCAGGCGACACAGCCTTCGCCAGATCGACACTGTTTCACGGGACGGATTCGAGACCGAATATTTGGTAGAACTGCCCACGGAGGGAACCTGGTATTTCCAGGTTGTCCCGGTCAACCGCCAGGGCATTGACGGGACACCTTCCAATATCGCCCATGTCATACCTGGTGGTACCAGCGCTCACCTGCCCATTGTCGCCTCCCCTTAGCAGGCAGAAAGACAGCGACAGCATCGTGCTAGGAAGGAGGCTGAGCATTGCCAAATAATCAGCCGGTGGTGCTTGTGCATGGCATGTTCGGGTTCGGCCCGCAGGAGCTGGGACGGATTCGCTATTGGGGCAGCGCTCTCGATGTACCATCCTCTCTACGACGTTTCGAAACCAGCGTCGGCCCCGTCAGTTCGCCTCACGATCGAGCCTGCGAGTTGGCCGCCCAGATCAAAGGCGTGCGTGTCGATTACGGCGAAGTTCATGCGAACGCGAACGGCCATGAGCGATTTGGGCGAGATTACCGGGGCCAAGGGTTGTGGCCAAATTGGGATGGCACGAACCCGCTGCACATGGTAGGTCACAGCCTGGGCGCATCGACGATACGCGCATTGCAGAGCCTCCTGGCCGTTGACTTCTGGAATTGGGGCAGCAGCGAGCGCTGGATTTCGTCTATTTCATCACTGGCAGGGCCGTTGAACGGCAGCACCGCCATCTACTATTTCGGCGCCGATTTGAAGAGCGGATTGATTCCCCGCGGCGCGGGAATAACGCCTCTACTGCGGATATTTGAGCTGTACACGGCCGATAATAGTCATTTTCTGGACGCTATCTACGATCTGGATCTGGACCATTGGGGCTACAGGAGACGAGAAGACGAAGACCTTATCGCCTACTTAAATCGCGTCAGGCAGTCACAATTCTTCTGGGGACCGGATAACGCTTTGTACAGCGTATCCCTGCAGAGCGCTTATCGTGACAATGAGCGCTGGCCAACATTTGCGGACACCTATTACATTTCATATGTTGCCGGACAGACCGTTCGTTTTCGTCCCGGCGGTTATTATTATCCCGGGCTGTTCATGCACAGCGTCTTGAAGCCGAGCGCGTGGTATATGGGCCGTTTTGAGGCCGGTAAGGCGTCGATGCTCCCAGGCAGCTTCAAGAGCTCAGATTGGTGGGAAAACGATGGGCTCGTGCCGACCTATTCTCAGATATACCCGCACAGCAGCGGCCGGCATGACGTGGGCAAGGTGATCACGGCGGGCGTCGCCGGCTCCGAGCTGTTACCCGGGCGCTGGTATACGCAGTGGGAACGCGGGTTGGATCACGTCTCTATAGCAGGCACGCCGCGATACTGGCAAAAAGAGAGGCAGAAGCGCTTATACAGCGACTTATACCGGCGCCTTGCCGCATTGGATTTGGCCTGATTAAACGCGCCTTGTGTACTGCCTCTAGAACCCAACGATTCGTGCTGCGCGCTGGTCAAAACGCCATAGGCCGGCTGCCCTTGCCTCCTCCAAAGCCTCATTGAATTCTGAACGCCGGAGACGGCGGTTGATCCACCGAAGAAAATCGTTCCGCTGCCGCGCCAGCCGCGCAGACAATCTTCTTCGC
>JBJYWZ010000337.1:0-1758 GCA_046259725.1 Promineifilaceae bacterium (SeqCode)
AGGATGTCACCGTTCGCAAACCGGATCAGGGCACCGCGCCCAAGCTCTTCTACATCGACGGCAACGACGTCGCCATGCATCCGACGGCCACGGATCGCACGCCGGAAACGTTCATGTGGGCCGACGTGATGCCCCTGCATGGAAGCAACGGCCACGGAAGCAGCGACCACCAGAACGGCGCCTACGTCCCGCAGACAAAGGCGCGCAGCGCGCGCTGGGCGGAAGGGCAAGCCGATATCCGCGTGCCGCAATCACAGGGCCAGCCCGCGGCTGGACCCATTCAATTTGGCGCGCGCGTGGCCGAACAAATGGTGCAGGTCTCCTACAATGCCCAACACAAGATACCCTGGCACTGGCCTGTTCCCGCTTATTTAGTCACCAAGGGTATCGCCGCGGGCATCTTCATGCTGCTGATCCTGGGTTGGGGATTGGGACTCTTCTCCTACGACGGCCGTACCGCCCTCATCGCCGGTTTTCTCACGCTCCTGTTTACGGCCGTCACCACCGGCCTGCTGGTCTACGATCTCGAGCGGCCCGCCCGTTTCCTCTACATCATTTTTCGCCCGCAGTGGAAAAGCTGGCTGGCGCGCGGCGCAGTGCTCCTGATCGGTTTCAGCATCGTGGCCCTGCTCTACTGGCTCTTTGAAATCGGGGCCAATCTTTACAACTATGACAGCATCGCGCGCGAAATATTGCTCTGGCTGGGCCTGCCCTTCGCCATCGGCGCCGCCGTCTACACCGCCTATTTATTCGCCCAGGCCGAAGGGCGCGATCTGTGGCAGAGCCCGCTGCTGCCCTTCCACCTGATCGTCCAGGCCTTCCTTGGCGGCAGCGCCATGCTGCTCATTGTCAATCTATTCGCGCCCCTGCCGGCGGACATGGCCGCCGGCGTCGCCATCGCCTTTGTCGTTTCCCTGATCGTCAACCTGTTCCTGACGCTGGCCGGCGAATTCGGCGTCGCCCATCCCAGCGAAGTCGCCGCCAGAGCGGCGCATGAAATCAGTCACGGCCGTTACAGCCGAAAATTCTGGTGGGGCGGCATCGCCCTTGGAAACATCCTGCCGCTGGCCCTGCTGCTCATCGCCTTTTTCATCATCGCGCCGTCGTTTGCCGCCTCCATCCTGCTGGCCGCCGCCGGTGCAGCAGCCATCGCCGGCCTCTATTTCTACGAATACGTCTTCGTCATGGCCCCGCAGGACATACCGAATAGCTAACGGGGCAGGATGCAGGTGGCAAAATGCAAGATGCAAGATACAGAGCAAACGGTATACCGTAGACCGTCTACTGAAAACTGATTACAGATTACCGAAGACTGACACATGAACGACAACCCACGCTCCATCAGCCATATCCTCAAGAACATGCTTCGCCCCGGCGTGCCCGATCCGCCGTTTCCGGAACCGGCCGGGTCGGAAACCAACGCCGCGGGCCAGGCGCTGCCGCAGTATGCCGATATCGATATCAGTAACATCGAAATGATATCCGTCCGGCAGGACGACGGCCGTCTTTCCAAGTACCCGCCTCCCGATTACTGGGAGGACTGGATCGAGTGGGACGGCAAAGCCTGGCCCAAGAAGGTCGCCCGCCGCTACACGCTGGTGCCCACCGTCTGCTTTAACTGCGAGAGCGCCTGCGGGCTGCTGGCCTACGTGGACAAAACCAGCCTGGAAATAAAGAAATTCGAGGGCAATCCCGCCCATCCCGGCAGCCGCGGCCGCAACTGCGCCAAAGGCCCGGCCACGCACAACCAGATATATG
>JBJYWZ010000338.1:0-5676 GCA_046259725.1 Promineifilaceae bacterium (SeqCode)
CTCCTTGTTCTCTGTGTCCATTTTTTCGATCACCGCCGAAGCCCTTATACGCAGGACTTCCAGGCAAAAAAAAGAGACAGCGCTGAAATCAACTGCCTCTTGTTAAGCTGTAACCGGACAAGATAATAGCGATTTTCTATAAATGGTCAAACCCCTTGCGGTAAGTGGCCACAGCCTTATCAACCTCGCCAATCTGCATGTAAGCATCACCGAGCAGACGAAGGAGCCGCGGCGAGTCCTGGTGCTGCTCGACCGCCTCTTCCAACGCTCCCACCAGTTCCGGCGTGGCAGCGTCATCGTCCAGGATGGCCTGTACTGGAGCAAATGCCTTTTCGAGATCGCCGTCGTCCAATGCGACAAGGGCTGCTTTTTGATTGGCAGCCGGTTCGTGCGCTGCCGGCGGCGAAGCTTTTTCTGACGGCTGCTCCTTTACAACAGCGGATGTATTTTGCTCCCGCTGCCTGGCCAGGTTTTCCATCCAGGCCACTGCTTCGTCAGGATCGTCGGGCATCTCATGCAGGACGTTGTCATCAAACTGCCCGGAGTCCTCTGTAAGAAGTTCTTTCTCAGGTTCCACTTCACCAGAAGCTGACGGGTCTCTCACCTGTGCGGAAGCAATCGTATCCTCTTCGACAATGACGGCGGCCTCAGTATCATCATCCATGTCGCCCATCGCGCTCAGCCAGTTGAGGGCTTCGTGCGGATCATCGGGCATTTCGTTTGATAAATCGTTTACCGTTGTCGTGGCCACGGAGTCAGTGCTGTCATCTGCTTCAGGCAAGAGTGTGAATTCGACTGCTTCGCCATGGTCAAGGTCTTCTTCAGTGATATCGACTTCCGTCGGCTGCTCGGCCGGGACATGCGGTTCGGCTGGTAGCTGTGTGCTCGCGACCTCGTCCGTCTGTTTCGTTTCTTCAAGAACGGCCGAGCGGGCAGCCAATCCTATCAGCGCCAGGTTATCGACGATGGTCAACGCGGCTTTCAGTCTGTCCAGCGGCTGGCTGGCATCAAACTCGACCGTGGATAGATCGACACCCTGCTTTGCCGCTTCCTGCTCCAGATACTCGAGGGCTTCGTCAATGTCATAAGGATCGTTTATCGTACTGTCAGGAGGAATGGCCGGCTGAGACACTATTTCCGAAGCCAGCAGGCGATCGGCGACGCTGGGAAGCTCTTCAAGCGGCGAGCTCTGATCAACAGCCAATTGTTCCAACCAGGCCATCGGATCGGAGTCTACAATCAGTGTAAAATCATCCTGTTTGTCATCGGCAAGATCGCTAGACTGCGGTTCTTTTTTTGAAGGCAGTTGTTCTACGTCGGGCTTTGCGCTGATCTGCGTGGGCATTTCATCGATGGGTATACCCTGCCCGGCTGCCAATTCCTCCAGCCAGGCCATGGCATCTTCAAGCCCTTCAAGAGGACCCGTCGCGCTGGATTGGGTACGAGGTTTCGAAGCCGCCGGCTCTAGTGGGCTGCTGTCGATATCCAGGTCTTCAAATTCGGCCAGCTCAGCGTACACATCTGACCACTGCATGGTCGGCAGTTCTTCCGGGGCGAGCACGAATCCTTCATCGCCCAATATGTTCTCCATAGAGGCGTTTTGTTCATCGCGACCGTCAGGCGACCCGGTTCCCGTGGAGCGTTCCACCCCGCTGTCCCCGCTGGCCGAAACAGCATCTTCAGCGATGTTTTTCGATTTGTTATCGGGATCTTCCTGCTTGTCCATGAGGTTGGATGCTACAGTACGCTCTCACGCTTCTTGTCCTAAAATACATCGCACGAAACACCACGATCAAGCGACTTTCTTAAACAATTAGATTTACTGGTATTATGTGAATTTTCCGTTAATCACGCAAATCGCGGTTGATGAGCGTATGCAGCAGATCGCTCACATCACGTTCCGGATTTGGGGAAGGTCCAATGGAATCGCGGATAGTGTCCTGGCCTAATAGAGCCGAGAACGTATTGGCGATACCCAATGTGAGGACATCGATTTTATATCCCCCTTCAAGGACGAAGAGGATTCGGCCGCTGCAAACGGAGTCGGCCATCTTTATGAGGGTTTGGACGAGCAGCGCGTATCCCGTCAGGCTGAGCGCCGCCATGGCCAGCGGATCCTGCCAATGGGCGTCGAAGCCGGCCGACACCAATATCAATTCGGGCTGAAATCTCTGCACAAGTGGTGTGATATATTCTTGCACCACCCGTAAATAGCCGATGTCGCCAACCCCTGGTGGAAACGGCACGTTGATGTTAAATCCTTTTCCTTTGCGCGTACCAATCTCATGGAGTCCGCCGGTGCCAGGGTAAAAGAAAGGAGCAAAAAGGTGCATGGAGAGAAACAAGACGGAATCATCTTCGTAGAAGATATTTTGCGTGCCGTTTCCATGATGGACATCGAAGTCCAGGATGAAGATACGCTGGGCATCATACACAAACTGCGCGTGGCGAGCGGCAACCGCAATGTTGTTAAAGAGGCAAAATCCGCCGACGCGGTCGATTTCAGCATGGTGACCCGGCGGTCTGATGAGGGCAAATCCATTCCGGGCACGGCCGTTCATGATGTAGTCGACGGCCATACAACAGCTCCCGGCGGCCAGCCTGGCGAGATCATAGCTCTCCAGCGTCGCATAAGTATCACCGCCATCTAGAATGCCCCCACCCTGGCTGCTGACGGCCTTGACAAAATCAAGAAGGCCCTGCGTATGTACGCGGCGAAGCTGATCTGTAGTGGCCAGCTGGGCATCTGGCTGTGTCAGATTATCCAGTAATTCAAAACGCTCGAGGGCCGGCAATATGCCGGCAAGTCGAGCGCGATTTTCAGGATGATTTTGCTTGGTGTGCCTTAGCGCCGGGACGTATAGCAGTAATGTCGACATCGGCGGCAGAGACCTAACCGGTCAGTACGCTTATCAAGCCCAGCCCGGAATCGAAGAATACAATCAGTCCGGCAAACACAACAGACACCATGGACATTAATTTTATCAGGATGTTGAGAGAAGGTCCCGACGTATCCTTAAATGGATCGCCGACCGTATCGCCAACAATTGACGCTTTGTGCGCTTCCGAACCTTTGCCCCCATAGTGCCCTTCTTCGATGAATTTCTTGGCATTGTCCCAGGCGCCGCCCGAATTGGACATCATCATGGCCAGCAAGAATCCCGTCGCCAGCCCGCCAGCCAGCAATCCCAGGACACCGGCCACTCCGAAAAGCACGCCGATAACAACAGGTACCGATATGGCGATGACTGCCGGAACGGTCATTTCGCGCTGCGCGGACACAGTGCTGATTTCAACACAACGCGCGTAATCAGGTTTAGAAGTGCCAGCCAAAATGCCCGGATCCTCTCGGAACTGGCGGCGCACTTCTTCGACCATGTCTCCGGCGGCACGGCCGACTGCGCGCATCGTCTTGGCGGAGAAGAAGAACGCGGTTGCCGCCCCGGCGAAGAGCCCAACCAGGATATAGGGGTTCATGAGAGAAAGATTATAGAAGGCAGCGAAGTCGGCGATCGTCATCGTGGCAACCGCTACCGGTTGCCCATCGATCATCACCGTTTCAATGCCACGCAGTTCGCTGAGCACCAGCCGCACTTCTTCCAGGTAGGCTGCCAGAAGCGCCAGGGAGGTCAGAGCGGCCGAACCGATGGCGAAACCTTTTCCGATTGCCGCGGTTGTGTTGCCGACGGCGTCAAGCTGATCGGTGCGGCTGCGCACATTGGAACCAAGTTCAGCCATTTCAGCATTGCCGCCGGCATTATCAGCTATTGGGCCGTAGGCATCTGTGGCCAGCGTGAATCCCAGCGTAGACAACATGCCGACGGCGGCGATGCCAACGCCGTAAAGACCCATCATGATGTTTTCTGAACCGCCGAGGATGAAGAAAGAGAGAATAATGCCTATGCCGACGGCGATGACGGGAATTGCGCCGGATTCCATGCCCACAGCCATGCCTTCGATGATGGTCGTCGCCGAGCTTACTTCAGCCTGCTGGGCAATACCTCGTGTCGGCTTGTAGGCATGGGACGTATAGTATTCAGTCGCCTTTCCGATGATAATTCCAACAACAAGCCCTGTCACAATGGCCACCCACACGGCGAGCCAGTTAGGCAAATTCAGCAAGTAGAGCAAGGGAACAGCGAGCACGGCAATGCCTATTGAACTGCCATACAACCCGCGAGAGAGGGCGTTGATCAATTTTTCCTGGCTGGCGTCTTCGTCGGCGCGAACGAGATAAACTGCCATCACGGATAAGGCGACGCCGAGGGCGGCGATGACTATCGGCGCAGAGATATAGCGCAGCTGCATATCGATTTCCGAATAACCACCGAGGAAGGATACTCCCGCAGCGGCCACCGCGGCGACGCCCAGCGCTGAGGTAGCCAGGATAGATCCAGCATAGGATTCATACAGGTCAGCCCCCATACCGGCGACGTCGCCCACGTTGTCCCCGACATTATCGGCGATGGTCGCCGGATTTCGGGGATCGTCCTCAGGAATACCTGCCTCGACCTTGCCGACCAGGTCCGCGCCAACATCGGCCGCTTTGGTATAGATACCGCCGCCGACACGTGCAAACAATGCCTGGGTGGATGCACCCATGCCGAAGCTCAACATCGTGGCAGTAATAACAGGTAGAGGATTGGCGGCCGCTCCAACAAAACTGTTTGGCAGCAGTACAGCGAAACCGAAATAAAGGACTAGAAACCAGATCGTAATATCGAGCAAAGCAAAACCGACCACGACAAGGCCCATCACGGCGCCGGCCTTCAGCGCTACCTGCAGGCCGCCGTTTAAGCTGCTGCTGGCCGCATTGGCAGTCCTGGCCGAAGCGTTCGTGGCGGCTTTCATACCAAAATAGCCACAGAGGGCGGAAAAGAAGCCGCCGGTCAGAAATGCAAAAGGTACAATCGGGTTCTGCAATCCCAGGAACGACATAATCAGAAACAGAATGAAGAGGGCAATAAAGACAAAGGCGACGACGCGATATTGTCTGGTCAGATAAGCTCCGGCACCGTCGCGCACCGCCTCAGCGATTTCGATCATGCGCTCCGTCCCCTCGTTTTCCTTCATAACCTGGCGGTAGAAGTAATAGGCGAAGCCCAGGGCTATGATTGCCGCTATGGGTCCTAACCACCACAAGACGGGTAAAGAGGGTCTTGCAACGTCCGCAGCCTGGGCAAAATTACTTGCGATTTCCATAAAAGTGGTTCCGTCCTTCGTCATTGGATCAGTTGTTATTTCAGGCAGGTGGAAACATAACCTTGAAACGGAGAACTCCGTACCTTGAGCGCCACTTACCTTATTAATACACCTATCGGGGAATGATAGGATGGGATTGTAACGAACGTCACAGATGGTGTCAAAATGAAGCAGCCGCTGCCAGGTGGCTTCATCCCGCTTGTTTTGGTGATTTTAAACAAAGGTATTGAAATGATCTGAGAAATATTGCACAATTAGGCGGTACGGTCCCGGATGACCGCGAGGATGGAAATCGACGACGTTTTACGCCGTTGAAGAGCCTTAACAACCTATGATTTTATGATTTCTTGAAGAGGAGGAAATGGGCAGTATGAGCACCCTAAATCTGACGACATTTGAGACTCTCTCAATCTGGGCCGTTCTCGGCATCTCAATTATCGGGCTCCTGTATGCATTTTACTTGAGAAACCAGAT
>JBJYWZ010000339.1:0-1606 GCA_046259725.1 Promineifilaceae bacterium (SeqCode)
CAACTGCTTCTACAGCTTTGTAGCCAATGCCAATGGGGTCCTGCGTAATCGCCCCGGCCTCGACACCGGAACGAATCGCCTCCATCTGCTGCAGACCGGAGTCATAGCCGATGACGACAATTTCGCCCTCTTTGCCAAGTTCCTTTACGGCGTTCAAAACACCAATGATGGATCCCTCATTCGCGCCGAAGAAACCTTTCAGATCCGGATGGGCCTGGATAATGGCCTTGGCGAGATCGGTGGATTTGAGCTGGTCCCCAGCGCCGTACTGAACATCAACAACCTCGATATCCGGATATTCCGCTTCCATCTGGTTCAAGAACCCATCACGGCGATCGATACCGGTGCGGCTGGTCTGATCGTGGACAATCACGGCAACCTGGCCGGATCCGCCGATCAGTTCAGCCATTTTATCGGCCGCAAAGGCGGCAGCGGCAATATTATCAGTCGCGGCTGTTGTTACCGGAATGTCACTGTCAACGCCGGAGTCAAAGCCGACGACAGGAATACCCTCTTGCTGAGCTCTTTCGAGCAGAGGCAGCAAAGCCTGCGTATCCAGCGCGGCTAAGGCCAATCCGGCGGGCTTCTTGTCCAGAGCGGCCTGGACCATCTCCACCTGCTTGTCAACCATGGCTTCGGTTTCCGGTCCTTCAAAGGTAATGGTAACGCCATAATCGTCGGCAGCCTGTTCCGCGCCTGCGGCAACCGCCTGCCAGAACTGGTGCTGGAAGCCCTTGGAGATGACAGCGATATAAACATCTTCTGTGGAAGCTTCCTCTGCCGGAGCTGCTTCCTCAGCGGGAGCGGCTTCTTCAGCAGGCGCAGCCTCTTCCTCGGCGGGTGCTGCTTCTTCCGCAGCAGGCGCTGACGCAGGCGACGAGCAGCCAATCAACAAGAGGGACATCAGAAACATGACCAACAAGGCGTAAAGATACTTTGACTTCATTGTGGGATTTCTCCTTCTCTTTCAAATGGTTTGCAATATTGTCGGGCCTGAGGAGATATGACAGTCAACCAGGTCCAATCTACTAAAAGACTTGAACGGGCACCGAAATAAAGTCTATGCCATATAGGATCCTCCTTAATACTGTGTCCACAGTTACTTGAATCATGCGGTTACAGCTGCTCCAGGATAGGCGGCGGGGCAGTTGAGTTTCTGATAATTACACGTGTCGGCAATACGATTTCCTGGCATTCCTCAGGACCTTCGCCGGCAAGCCTGGCCAGAAGTAATTTTGTCGCCTGGTAGCCCATTTCGTAGGCGGACTGGACGGCGACGGTGAGGAATGGCGTGGGATTGATGTTTTCAGGAATGTCATCGAAGGAAACCAGCGAAATATCGTCCGGAACATTCAAATCGGCAGCGGCGATCGCCTGCAAGGCGCCGTTGGCAATGAAGTTGTTCACGGCAAGCAGCGCGGTGGGGCGCGGCCTGTTAGCCATGGCTTCCTTGGCAACGTCAAACCCGGCGGTCTGGCTGAACGAACCCCAATAAATATTGTCTAAATTATGTTCGAGGCCCGCTTCACTCATGGCCTTGCGAAATCCGGCGACGCGTTCTACCGAGGTCGAAATGCGCCGCGGACCGGACAAGATGGCGATATGC
>JBJYWZ010000340.1:0-10798 GCA_046259725.1 Promineifilaceae bacterium (SeqCode)
GACTGGCGGGGCGGGTCTGCAACTCGGGTATGGTTAGCCCCTTAGCGAAGCTGCCGCGAGCGAAGCACGAAGTGCACATGCAGTCTTGTGGGCTGACGCCATCGGCATCGTCGCTAACGCGATTGCGAACGAAAGTCTCGCCTTCTTTCTCCGCGGCAGCGCTGTGAACAAAACTGCACAGTGTCCCAATCGCGGGCCCATTTGCGACGCCAAGAGAAAGCCTTACCGCACGTGCGGCACACTTTTGTTGGCAGATCTCGCTTTAGTCGCATCTTCGACATCAGTTTATCGTGTCACCGCGCTTTATACGATCCGCCGACACATGCTCGATAGAGTGGGCGTCAAGCGTATAAGCCTGTCCAAAGCCCTTCACAAAGCTACCCTCAAGCGGAACCAGCCGGAACAAGACAAAATCGTCTAGACTGCGCAACATGTCGATGATTGCACCGAAGCGGCTCTCAAACGCGTCAAGTCGCAGCTCCCATTCGGAATCCTCGCGTCGAATCACTTCCGCGCTGCAGCGATAGCTCAACCGCTTCCGTGCAAAGACCTGCTGTGCCTCGGCCTCGGGTTCGATCACGAGTACGCTGAGCACGGGATGCTCGAGGAGGTTGCGCGTGTGCCGCGATAGTTTGCTTACAAAGATGTAGAAGTTTCCGGACTCATCGACGATGAAAGGAGCATAGCTTGCCTCCGGGTCACCGGACGGGGCGCGCGTGGCAAGGTGCAGCGTGCGCTGCTCGTTGATTAGCTTGCGTGTCTCGGCGCGGATATCGGTAGAATCTTCCAAGGCGCGTTGTCCTTTACGTTTTTGCCGAGGCGTTGGTGAAATCTCGGTCGGTTAAAGCCAAGTTCGAAATCAATCATGCTCAGGGAGGAAGCCGAGGGCGGAAGCCTAGACTTGGCATCTGGACCCTTGTTTGGTCCCGGCTCAACATCGGCAGTTTACGACGACAACCTGAGCCCGGATCATTGTTGGCGACCTAAGACAAGGCTTTTACGACGAAAAACTAACCCGGCCGATGAGATGATTTCAGTTGCTCTCTTCTGGTTGCCGGCTAACCATCTTGGCATGACAATGAAGTGGCTTGCTTGTTCGTTTTTGCTCGTTGCTGTTTCGCCCCATACTGCGCTTGGGTTCGATCCCGTTCGTGTCGATCAGGTGAAGTATACGAAGGCCTGCCCCAAGTGTGACCTTTCGGAAGCTGATTTGATTGGAGAGGATCTTCGCGGCGCGAACCTTGAGGGGGCCATTATGACTGGCGTCGATCTGGAAGAAGCGGATCTGCGGCGCGCCAATCTGAAGCGCGTGGACCTATCGCTCTCTTTCTTCTGGGGGTCAAACTCAGAGATTGGACTGCGCGCCAGCGCCGGAGGCGCAAACCTGAAAGGAGCGAATCTTCAAGGAGCCGATCTCGAACAAGCCAATCTCACAGGAGCTGATCTGGAAGGCGCGAACCTGTCCGAGGCAAACCTGTCCGGTGCAAATCTGCAAAGCGCAAATTTGACGGGCACGAACTTGGAAAACGCAGAACTGCATCAGGCTAATCTCTGCCATACGATCATGCCGGACGGGACCCAATCCACAGCTGGCTGCGCCGACTAAAACAGTTCAGGCGAGCGGCTTCTCTGCAATCGACGTCGCTTGGTGCGTCTGGTCAGTGCGAAGCCGCAGCCGATCGCGGCGGACTAGGGAAGGTGTGCCATGCCCGAAGGGCCGGAAATCCGTCGCGCGGCAGATCGGATTGAGCGCGCCGTTGCGGGACGAGTAGCAACCGAGGTGCGCTTCCTTTTTCCCCACCTTAAGCGCTTTGAGGATTGCCTTCGGGGCGACGTCGTAACGACTGTACAAACCTTCGGCAAAGCCATTCTCGTGCAGTTCGCCGGAGGACTGAGCGTCTACACGCATAGCCAGCTTTATGGCCGCTGGTACGTCGTCTCAAAGGGAAAGCTGCCAAGGACGAACCGCAGTCTGCGCCTCGAGATCCACAACGACCAAAAGTCGGCGCTTCTTTACAGCGCCTCGGAGATCGACGTGCTCACACCCGACGAGGTCAAACGACACAAGTTCCTTTCAAAGCTGGGGCCGGACGTCCTCGCCAAGGACATTGACGAGGATGCTGTCTTGGCGCGGATAACAGACCCGCAGTTTGCGCGGCGGCAGCTGCACGCAATGCTGCTCGACCAAGGCTTCGTTGCGGGCCTGGGGAACTACCTACGATCGGAGATCCTGTTCGCGGCAAAACTGCACCCCAGCCGCCGCGCGGGTGCGCTCTCGGCAATCGAAGCGGACGCGCTGGCCAACTGCATTCTGCGTGTTTCGCGGCAGGCGTATCGCACGGGCGGCATCACCAATGATCCGGATCGGGTGAAAGCGTTGAAAGCCGACGGCGTGCGACGCGCCCAGTATCGTCACCACGTATTTTCTCGCGGCGGCCGCCGCTGCTGGACGTGCCACACCGAGATCCATCGCGAAGTTCTCGGCGGCCGGAATATCTTCTTCTGTCCAAATTGCCAAACTCGGCCCAAGGGGTCGTCGAGAGGCGCGCAATAATGCGGCTAAGCGCCTCGCTTCTGCGTATAGGAGGCGCGCAGCATCGATAGATAAATCTCCTGTATTTTCTGGCCTGAGAGCGGCTTCCTATCATTCGGCGGTGAGACGAGCATCTGCACCTGCGTGAACTGCCAACTGCCAGCTACGAGAATACGCAGCGACGCCCATAAACCGGAAAACGTCCACCTCTGTGGAAATTCTCCTTCATCACTCCAATCGGGCTTTTTTAACATCCGTTTGCTCCTCACAGTCGAACGCGAAACGAAGTAACGATACAGCCCCGGCCCTCCAAGGGACAGGGTGCGCCGGGACTCTAGGCACGTCAACGCTACCCGCGGTGGGCATGCGCCGCAGTGCCTGCTTCCGGTCGACATAGTGATCTAACCAGTCGCGGCGGCCCGGGACCCTATTCTTGAGCCTTCGAACCCAGCGCACATCGTTGACCACCAACATTCAGGTCATCGCGCATTGAGTTCCTTATCTTGCCGCGGTTTGCGAATTCTCGGGATCGCATAGGGGACCTCTTCGCGGTAACGGGCGAACCGGTACCCGTAGCGCGATGTGAACCGCCGCTCTTTCAATAGCGGGGCCAGCAGGCAATAGGCGGTGAAGCTCAACGCGAGAGCCAGTTGATCGGGCGTCCAAACCGGGACAGTCCAGAGCGTCAGCGCGAATGCAACGTATATGGGCTGTCGGATGACCCGAAAGAGCCCGCCTGTGGGCATGTCCGGAAAAACCGGCTTCACCTTTGCCGCCAGGGACATCCAGCCTAGGGCACCGAGCTGGACTTCTGCCCCGGCATCAAAGCTCGCTTTGATCAGCATCAGCCAGGCGCTCGCGTAGGCGATGCAAATAATCCAGAAGGCAGCGCCTTCGGCCTCCCACCAAATCACACCGGACGGGGTCCAGAGCGCGAACAGCGCAAGAAGCTGGGCGGACGCGACGAGCGCATATGTTGTCGTCGCAAGGGTTGTTCCATCTGGACCGGGTATCAATCTCGTCAATGTGCGTCCGCCCCGGCGGCTGAGGAGCCAAGAGTGGGCGAGCGGGAACTGCAAGATCAGGAGAGCATTGGTGACAATCGCGAAGGGCCACGGAACACTGCCGAAGCTGCGGCTCATCCCGTAGAACATCGCAGTGATCATGGACAGAACTGCCAGCGTAAAGACCACATGGCACGTCAAACCCATGCACAGGGCGAAAAAGATTCTCCGTCGACCCGGCGGCGGGTTGAAAGCCGCATGGGCAAGACTTTTCAGTCTGTCGGTCGGCAGGAAGGCAGGCATTACGGTGGCCGTGTCCTAGATCGAATGCGGATGCGATTACATACGTCGCAACAACGGGTGCAGATCTCCTGCGTGGACGCAGCCATTGAGCACTCAAAGAATCGTGATGTGTTTACGGGTCGGTCTTAAGCCCCTATCTCAACCGCAACGCCACCGAACTCCTGATCCATGACCACGACACGAAACGAGACTACGGGCTGGATACCCAGTCGCGCCAACGGACTTGAACGGCTCCAGGCGTTCGCGCCTAAGGCTGGCGCGGCATACGCAAAGCTCAGAAATTATGACTTGGGACCTGGTGCGCACGATCACGTCTCAACGCTCTCTCCTTGGATCAGGCATCGGCTGGTCCTCGAGGAGGAGGTCGTATCGGCCGTGCTGGCGCGTCACAGCTTCACGGCGGCCAGCAAATTCGTCCAAGAGGTCTTTTGGCGCACTTACTGGAAAGGATGGCTCGAGCTGCGTCCCGCCGTCTGGAAAGACTATCGGCAGCGCTTAAGGCTGCTTGGCACAGACCTCGACCGTGATCGTGATTTGCGGCAGCGCTGGGAGGCAGCGGAGGGTGGACGCACGGGCATTACGTGCTTCGACGCCTGGGTCGAGGAACTCAAGACGACCGGCTACCTCCACAACCACGCTCGCATGTGGTTCGCAAGCATATGGATCTTCACGCTGAAGTTGCCATGGGAGCTCGGCGCTGACTTCTTCTTGCGCAATCTCCTCGATGGCGATCCGGCCTCCAACACGCTCTCTTGGCGCTGGGTCGCGGGCCTGCAAACCAAAGGCAAAACCTATCTCGCGCGCGCCGACAATATAGCGAAGTTCACCAAGAACAGATTCAATCCGACGTCTGGTCTTTCGACGGTCGCAGACCCAGTGCTGGAACCCAGCACGCCCGCTCCCAAAGCGCCCCCGAGCAATGTCTCGTGGGATTGCACGATCCCTACAGGCCTCCTCGTGACGGAGGAGGATTTGTATCCCGATTTCTTGTTGAGCAACGCCGCGCGCCCAGGGGCAGCGGTACTTATTCGAGCAACGGAACATCGCTCTGCGCTAAAAGTATCGCCGGCGGTATTCCGATTTGTTGACGGCGCCTTGGCCGACACACGCAGCCGGCTTGACAGTGCTCTCAAAAGCAAGAGCGAAATTGCACAAGGCTCGCATGCAATAGATCGTGTCTTGGACTGGACCAGACAGAACGGCTTTCGCCAACTTGTCACGCCTTACGTACCGATTGGTCCGACAGCAGACTTGGTGCGCATGCTCTCGAACAAGCTGGGTAGCCATGGCATCGGATTGATACCGATCCTGAGGTGTTGGGATAAGGCGTCATGGCCGTACGCAACCCATGGATTCTTCAAGTTTCGCGAGGAGATACCCAGAATCCTGCGACAGGTGCCTTCGCCCTCGGCAAATTAGAAATATGCGGCCGACAAGGATCGAGCTTATGTCGCGAAGAGCCAACTGTTCGGCCTTTCGACGTTGATGCGAGCGCGTGAAAACTGCCAGTAGAGCATTACGCTGAGTACTGCAGCGTACAGGCACCATACCGAGGTAAAGGCGTAGCCTTTGACGATCAGCACGAGGGCCACGCCGACGATGTTGAGGAGACCGAACCAGCGTACGACGCGGTGGGTCGACAAAATGAGCGCTCCACAGACCGCAATCTCATACGTACCTGCGACCCATAGCTTCTCGGTCAGCGCGTTATAATAGGTGATCGAGTGACGGTTGATAAAAGATGTGCTCGGAAATCCGACGATAGCATAGATGACATAGGCACCGAGCCCTGCACCGAGCAGCGTGCAAATGAGGATACCGTAAAATCTCACACCTTTCGGCTCAATCAAAAGAACCGCGAGCGGCATGAGAAAGGGCAGGACTCCTTGCGCATACATCATGAAGAGAAAAGTGGCATGCTGGAGTGCAAGATCTCCGATCACGCCTTCCAAGCCGAGCCACACGAAGCCTTCGGTGAACTGCTGCAAGGCGAACAACAATGGCATGAGAGCAAGGAGGACCGATCGCGGATGATTGACGTTTCGCAACGTCGCGACACCAACGACAGCGATACCGCCGGCGGCAACGAAGCTTGTTGTTGCGGAGATACACATCGTTTTCGACTCTTCCCGTCTTCGACATGACGATACGCTTCTTGGTTCGAAAACGACCTACGAAGTATGCTCCGTCACCAACTTATGTCATCGGAATCAAGTCGGCTTGTGCGGCTGGACCTGGAATCTCATTCTAACGCTAGGCTATTTCGAAGCTTCGGCCAATGACACCTCAGCGCCAAGCTGGCACAAATAGCCGCGCCGACAGGAAGCGGACCCGCAGCGCGCAGGTCCTAGGCAGCGGAACCGGCTTGCCCTATTAGCAAACCGTAGAGCTAGGCTCCGGCACCATTTGCTGCCATCATGTTTCGGGGTTCGATTTTTTGGCTGAGGGCGCGAACACTATGGGCGAGCTGGCTTTTTCAAACCTGACATCACCCATGATTCTGTTCTTCGTGCTGGGGCTCTTGGCAGCGTTGACGCGGTCAGACCTGACGATCCCAGAGTCGATAGCCAAAGGTCTATCCATCTATTTGATGCTGGCCATTGGTTTCAAGGGAGGGGCCGGTGTTGCCGAACACGGTGTAGACGCCACGCTCATAATAGCGCTCCTGACGGGCATCATTCTAAGCGCGGTTCTCCCGGTCATCGCCTTCCCTCTCCTTACACGGACCACACGCCTGTCACGAGTCGATGCGGCTGCCATCGCCGCCTGTTATGGCTCGATTTCGATCGTCACGTTCCTCGCCGCAGCACAGGCCTTGGAGACGGCCGGCATCGCTTATGAGGGCTATATGGTCGCCATCGCCGCCGCCATGGAAACACCGCCGATTATGGTCGCCCTCTGGCTTGCAAGGGACACGGCGGCTGGATCGACATTCGACCGAACGGTCCTGCGGGAAGTTTTTCTCAATGGCTCGATTGTGGTGCTTGTCGGATCATTCATCATTGGTTGGGTCACTGGCACCGAGGGGCTTGCGTCAATCTCCGCGTTTGTGGTGGATCCCTTCAAGGGTATCTTGTGCCTGTTCCTATTGGATATGGGTCTCATTGCCGGACGCGGCATGCGAGAGGGCAAGAATTTATCGGCACCGGTGGTGGCGTTCGGAATCTACATGCCCTTAATTGGCGCGACGATTGGATTTTTCTTCGCTCAGCTGATCGGCCTATCGCCGGGCGGTGTCGCTCTGATGACAACCCTTGCGGCCAGTGGGTCCTATATTGCCGTCCCTGCTGCGATGCGCGTTGCTCTGCCGGATGCGAAGCCCTCCATCTATCTGCCGCTATCGCTCGGTGTGACCTTCCCGTTCAATCTTGCCGTAGGTATTCCGATCTATATCTACGCTGCCTCATCATTCCAGTAGGGCGTCATGAAAACCTTCCCGAAGAAGCGCATAGAAATCATGGTTGAATCGCCCCTTATGAGTCGAGTCATCTCGATTCTCGACGATCTTGGCGTTTCTGGCTACACCGTGATGCCCGCCATCGCCGGCAAGGGCAAAGACGGATCCTGGCATCGGGACGGTCAGGTAGGCCGCGTCGGTTCTGTTGTGCAAATCCTGTGCATCGTGGATGAGAGCCGAGAGGGCGATGTCCTAGAACCGCTCTTCCGCTTAGTCTCACGCCAAATTGGCATTGTCACAGTGAGCGATGTCCGCGTGGTTCGATCGGATCATTTTTAGCGCGCGCTGAGCGACAGTAGGCCATATCAGGCCGTGCGCAATGTGCCTCCGATTGTAGCGATCAACCAGACTTATGCCCTGCGTCCCTCAGCACCCGCTCAAGTGCTGCGAAGAACGCCTTCACGTCCATAACTCTATGGTCCGGCCTTAATTTAACCTTGGATATGCCCGTGCGCCCTTGCATGCGCCTTGGCGTCGTTGTCATCTGTCATCGGAAGCCCCTCTGTGCTTCCCCCGGGCATGGTACATTTAACAGATGGACATAACCGACAACCAGCAAAGGCGCGTTCGAGAGTGGGCAGAGCGCACGCCGTGTGTGGAGGAGGTTTGGCTTTTCGGGAGTCGAGCAAAAGGCGGCTCAAAGCCAGACAGCGACATTGATCTAGCCCTTAAGCTGGGGCCGGTTGGCGCCACCAGGACGCTGCTGGGCAACTACTATGTTCTTAGCGAGAGATGGACGGAAGAGCTAACCGAGGTGCTACAGCAGCAAGCCCATGTTGCGCTGCTGAACGATCCGGAGCCATCACCTATTCCAGCGTCCTGCGAGGAGTGTAGCTACCTACTGTTCAGGCGGCGAAAAGAACACGAATAGCGGACCCTGAGCATCGCAGACAAAAAGAAAGCCCCGCAGCCAGCAGCAGGAAGTGCGGCGCGGGGCTTCTCCTTGGGCTCACCTCAAATTGCCAGGAGGGAGCGCGTGGAAATCGAGGATAGCCCGCTCGTCTGCGGGAACAAACTGAAAAGCCATCAGGTTGAGATGCAAACCATCGACACCCGGCAGAAAGCAAGAGCCCGGCCTGAGCGGTCACCCAAGCCGGGCCAGCCGCGCCGCGGGCAGCCAGGGTAAGAGTGGACGATACCCCAGCGCGACGGCGTCATCAGTCGCCCCCTGCACCACCTCGGCTTTGATGCGGATCAACGGCGTTTGGAAAAGAAAGCCCCGGCGTTTGTCGTCCCCCGGACGCCGGGGCTCCTTATGGCGCAATTCGCATCTGCCGGGTGGGATGCCTCAGGGTGACTACATCGTCATCGCGTACGTGGCTAGGAACGTCACGCTTGCAAACAACAATGCCCGGTAGAGCAGCGCGTCCATTCGAGGTTTCGTTGGCTTTCTATGCGCGAAGGTCATTGTCACCCCCCACGCTTTGCGTCTGCCTACTCTGGAACGCCACTATAACGTCACTCTCCGACAAACTGTCTTCCTCGCCGGCTCCGAACTTACGATCCAAGTAAGATCGCGCATCCATGATCGAGGAAAAGGTGACTGGAACTCTGGTGCCCGGAAGCAGGCGCAGTACAGGTAAGGATTCGACGGCGCAGGCATCCGATGCCCATTCCGACAGAATGGCACGCTTCTGGCTCTTGCTGAGCGCCGGGTCGTCTACAACTTCGTGGGGGAACGTGAAAGAGCGTTCTTTGCTCTGGATCGTCTCTGTCATGGTTGTCTCCCTACAGCTTCCTCCAATTGCCGCACAGAAACAGTTCCTCCTGGCTTGAGCACCGAGGCACCCTAAGCTCAGGATTTCTAAAACGATCCCTATTTAATCCAGCTTTTAGAGGTTTCAAGGGCGTCTTAGCATGTGGCCGACACAGGCCGCCCGACTATCGCCATGCTTGCCGGTTTAACATCCGAATCGAGCGACAAGTTTGAGGGAACTAGCATTTGCTAGGGGGGGAAAGCCTGGTCCGGGGGGACCGGGCTTTTTCTTCGCCTAGACAACCCGACAGAATGAAGCCCCGGCCGAACGGGGGGCAAGCCGGGGCTTCTGGTTCCGGATGGGGGAACCTCGGTGATGGGAGGGAATACCATCACCTACCTAATGATAGGATGGTCAATGGAAAAAAGCCACCGTCCGAGGCAAATGGCCTTAATTCACCCAAAAGCCTTCAAATTGGGTGGTGTCCAAATAGGCTTAATTCAGCAGACAAAAAGGAAGCCCCGGTGCCAGGGAGTACCGGGGCTCTTTTATGCTTACTCTTTACTCTGACGGGCTCGGGGGGGCAGAGAGCTGCCCGCCATTGAGATTCCTATACGCCTATTTCGCTCGGTTGATCATTACAAATATGCAACCCAAGACTGGCCGAGGCGGGCAGCTTGTCATGATCACAAAACGCTTGGGCGCGATTGAGAGCAACAACCCCGGCCGGTGCCAAGGTACCGTAGATCCAAGGCAGCCGTGAACATAGCAGCACGCAGCCTGACGCATGACCTAACAGAAGTGTTTCAGCGTTCCTGATCCATGCTGGAACGGTAGCGACCAGGCCGAAAATGAGCTCCTTCTTTAGGAGACAGTCTAGCCCTCCGCTGTCCGCTTTCGGTTATGAGCTGACATCAGAACATAACCACGGGACGACCGCTTTCCTCCCGCAGGCAGACGTCCTCCCCTTCGTCCTTGAGGTCCGAAAACTGCCACAGGCGCGCCTGCTGGACGCCTTGCGCGATCCCTTGTTGCCAAAAGGCACTAAGGTCACGAAAAAGGCCTGAGGATTATGCCTCAGACCTCTAATCATAAAACGACGATTGCTTCGAGAAGCTCGTGGGGGGTGTCTACGACTTAAACGTCGTTTGCATCAAGCTTGTGTACATCTCACCCAATTTTGTCATCTCCGCCATGTGAGCCTCATACGACTTCTTGGCGAACTTCGACTGGATTTCAATTGCGTCCTCAAATGACTTCGCACCCATGAGCTTCTCGAACGCCTTGGTCGAGTCTTCAAAGACCTTCTTGGAATACTCGGTCCATTCAGCTGCGATGGCCGCGAAGCCCTTGTTCAGTTCACCAAAAGAACGAGTATACGCTTCAAACCCGGGCTGGCTAAATTTCTGAAATTCATCGGTAAACGGAAAGTTCTCAGTCATTCTTCACCTCTTAGTTTCCGGCGTCGCCTACCGGAGTTTGAATTGCTCAAGCACTCGATATGGTGCACTGCACAATGAGTTGCAAGGCTTGCTGATGGGTCGGAGCGTTTTTGCGACTTTACGTCGCAATCGGGCGGAAGGAATTTACACCGCGGCTGGCAGTCTCAGGGAATGTGGGCGCCAGAAGCGGCGGCCGCGTCGACTGAGTGTACGAGACACAAAGTACGAGACACAAAGAAAGCCCCGGACTTTCAGCCGGGGCTAAGGCGAGTGACGATGATACCTGTGAAAGACGGTCCTTGGGGGAGGCAACGACCGTCATTAGATCCATATTCTTAAGGGCGTATCCACGGAAGTCAAAC
>JBJYWZ010000340.1:10898-13958 GCA_046259725.1 Promineifilaceae bacterium (SeqCode)
TCGCACGGGAGATCATTCGATATGAACGAAAACATCTCCGAACCCGAAGTCTTGGTCCGGATTGAAGGCGCGGTCGGGCGCCTTACGCTGAACCGACCCAGGGCGTTGCACGCTCTCACCACGGAGATGTGTCGGACCATGGCCGAAGCGCTCCTGTCCTGGCGCGAGGCTTTAGGCCTGCAGATGGTGATGATCGACCACGCGGGCGAACGTGGATTCTGCGCCGGGGGCGATGTCCGTCGGGTCGCGCAGGACGGCCACGAGGCCCGCGAGTTCTTCCGTGCCGAGTATCAGCTTAACGAACTGCTGTTCCGCTACCCCAAGCACGTCGTGGCGCTGTTGGACGGGGTGACCATGGGCGGCGGCGTTGGCATCTCGCGGCCGGCGCGCTTCCGGGTCGCGACCGAGCGGACGGTATTCGCCATGCCAGAGGCGAGCATTGGCCTCTTTCCCGACGTGGGCGGCGGTTGGTACCTGTCGCGGATGCCGGGCCATATCGGCCTATGGCTGGCGCTGACCGGCGCGCGCCTAACGGCCGCAGACTGCAAACTCGTCGGTGCGGCGACCCACTATGTCGAGAGCGCAAGTCTGCCAGAGTTGAAGACGGCCATCTTTGCCGAACCGGCGGCCGTGGAGCACCTGCTCACGGAGTTCGCGGCCGACCCCGGTCCGCCGAGCCTGGCGGTCCATCAGGACGAGATCGACCACATCTTTTCTCTGGGCAGCGTCGAGGCGATCTTCGAGGCGCTGGCCGAGGCGGGCACGGATTGGGCGCGCGAGCAGCTTGCAGTGCTGCGCGCCAAGTCGCCGCTAACGCTGAAGGTCGCCTTTCGCCAGCTGCGCCTCGGGGCGAAGGCCCGCAGCTTCAGTGAGAACATGGTGATGGAGTACCGGATCGCCACACGGCTGGCGCAACGCCACGATTTCCGCGAGGGGGTAAGGGCGCTGCTGCTCGATAAGGATAATGCGCCGCAATGGGACCCGCCAACACTCGATGGTGTGAGCGACGCCTTGCTCGACGAGATCTTCGCGCCCCTACCTTCCGCTGAGGAATGGGCCCCGCTGCCTTGAGCTCGGCACAGCTCGAACTGGAATCCGGTTTGGGTCATGAGCGGCGATCATGCCGTGGCTGGACCACGTCGGGTTTGCACTTTTAGCCAGACAAGCGCGGCCTCGTGATCAAGGTCGGCCTCCTGCCAAGACGGTTCCGCCCTGAGCCTAAGGTCGCTCATCCATTGGCAGGTAGTGCCGCTCTGTGGCGCCGGTGTAGAGCTGGCGCGGCCTTCCAATGCGTTGGAAGGGGTCGTCAACCATCTCCTTCCAATGCGCAATCCACCCAGCCGTGCGTGCAATGGCGTAGACCACGGTGAACATGTCCGTTGGAAACCCGAGCGCTTTCAGGGTGATCGCAGAGTAGAAGTCGATGTTGGGGCGGAGATTCTTTTCGATGAAATATTCATCGGAGAGCGCAATGCGTTCAAGCTCAAGGGCAACCTTAAGGATCGGATCCTTGAGGTGATGACGGCCCACAGTTTCAAGCACGTCATAGCAGGCACTCTTCATGACTTTCGCCCTCGGGTCGTAGTCCTCGTAGATGCGATAGCCGAAGCCAATTAAGAAAAATGGATCGCTCTCATCTTTGGCGCGCCTGATGTATTCCGGAACGCGATCGACAGAGCCGATATCCTCGAGCATCATCAAAACCGCCTCGTTAGCGCCACCATGCTCTGGCCCCCACAAGGAGGAGATTCCCGCCGAGATGCATGCAAAAGGATTGGCGCCCGACGAACCAGCGAGACGAACAGTGGCAGTCGATGCGCTCTGCTCGTGGTCAGCATGAAGAATAAAAATCTTTTTCATGGCGATGGCGAGGGCTCTATCGACCTCATATTTCTGCTTCGGCGTCGCAAAACACATGTGCAGGAAATTGGCTGAGTACTTCAGCTCGTTCCTCGGATCGACGAACTGCTCGCCACGTGAATACTTGTAGGCCATGGCAGCAATGGTCGCCATTTTCGCCAGTATACGAAGGCTCGCCGTTTCTCGTTGGACGGGGTCTGTGATGTCGAGGGAGTCGTGATAGAAGGCTGACAGTGCACCAACCACACCGACCATGATGGCCATGGGATGTGAGTCACGCGGGAACCCGGAATAAAAGCGCGTCAACTGCTCATGCAACATGGTGTGACGCGTGATTTGCGCATCGAACCGGCCGTACTCCTCGGCCGTGGGCAATTCGCCGTAGAGCAGGAGGTAGCAAGTTTCTAGGAATGTGCTGTGCTCGGCGAGCTGCTCGATTGGATAGCCGCGGTATAGAACTATTCCCTTGTCGAAGTCGATGAAGGTGATTTTTGATTTACAGCTTGCCGTAGAGGTAAACCCTGGATCATAGGTGAACCGACCTGTGTCTCTATACAGGGTCGTGATGTCGACTACGTCGGGTCCCGACGTGCCCTTGGCGACCGGCAAGCCGTAACTCCTACCGCCGACCGAGACGGATGCCTCTCCACTGTCATCTTCGACCATAGTCTTGTTCCAGCGATTCCCTAACTGATGGCCATCGTTAGACCATCCTATCACCTTTTGGCATCCCGAAAGATCGACATCAGAGGCCCATGGTCAGGCATCCGTAAGGCGACAGCGGCGGACATAAGAAGTTCACTACTGTTGTGCGTTCGTTGAACTGGTTGGCCGTGATGCATCGTCGGCAGTGAACATGGGAAAACTAACTCCAATAGCCCAAGCTAGCAGCACGCCGAGCGCGATGCCTGCTGCACACGGCGAATTGGTCCTTCGCCCAACCCAGGCACCCATGAGGCCAAAAATCACGAAGAACAGGATGATCACAGGGATGATGATCAGCAAAAAGAAGAGCCGCTCAAAATCCAGGGCGACGGCTATACCTAAAGACGCGATGAATGCGGCCCGCGCGCTGAAGATGCGCCACAAACGAGCGTGACCGCCTTCAGTGACGAGGCTGTCACCAATCATGTAAGGCAAGGCGCCAACAGCGACGACGGCAATGATCCAGAGCCGCGGTTCAATTGGCCAAAAGGATGC
>JBJYWZ010000341.1:0-2281 GCA_046259725.1 Promineifilaceae bacterium (SeqCode)
GGCGGCATTGAACTCGCCCGCATGTCCATCAACAAGATCTTCCACGGCGATCTCCAGGGCACCAGCCAGGGCGAGATGCTCAGCGTCATGACCGATGTCGAGGGCTCGGCCGGCTACGTGGCCATTGAACAGTTCAGCGGCGAGCTGCAGGGAGCATTCGGCACCTTCGCCTTGCAGCATTACGGCATCATGGACCACGGCGCCAACCGCCTGATCCTCGAAGTCGTGCCCGAGTCCGGCAGCGGCGAACTCTCCAGCCTGGCCGGCAAGATGGTAATTCGCCAGGCGCAGGGCAAACATTATTACGAGTTTGAGTACACATTGGATTAGTCCGCATCCCAACAGCTGTGACGTATGAATTGCCCATGATGGAAAGCGAATATGACGTTAACGGCCGTCTCAAAAACGGCCCCTATGAGGAACTGTTTGCTGACGGATCACTTTCGGCTGCCGGCAGCTATGTCGACGGCCTCAAGGATGGCGAGTGGAAGTATTATCTGAAAAACGGCCGTCTCAAAGCCGAGGGTCGCTACGACAAGGGCGAGATTGCCGGCGCCTGGACGTGGTATCGTGCCAACGGCAAACTGATGCAGACCGGCTCCTTCAAGGATGGCCAGAAATCAGGAGTATGGCGCAGATATCACGAAAACGGCGTCCTGTGGGACGAAGGAGAATACCGTGCCGACAAACGCACCGGCGAATGGAAAACCTACGATCCTGACGGCGTACTCACTGCTACAAAAACCCACCGCGCCTGACGTCATTTTCCTGCATCCTGCCTCCTGCCCCCTTCTCCTCAAAGCCGCTCCCCCACTCTCTCCCTCCGCCGGCCAATTGTAACCAGCAGCACGCCCGAGATCACAGCCGCTCCTCCCAGCATCCCCTGCAAAGACGGCCGTTCGCCAAAGAGCGCCAGCGACCAGATTACGGTCATCAGCGGACTGAGCGTCAGCAGGATCGTCAGGATGCTCAGGTCGATACGCCGCAGCACCAGATAATAAAGCGAACGGCTGATCGTCACGTTTACTGTGGCCGTCACCAGCAGGATTAGCCACACCTGCCATCCGGAAGGCCACACCAGTTCGCCTCGCCCTACCGTGAATAGAAACAGGAACAACGAGGCGCTGCCCATGCGAAAGAGAAAAAAGTTGAGGAAATCGATGTCGCCGCCCTGGCGCTTGACAATGGCCGCGTGCAGGGCGTAGAAAAAGGTGGATCCAAGCACGAGCAGCGAGCCCAGCCACAGGCGGCTGCTCTCCCCACCCGGCTGGAAACTGATCACAAACACACCGAGCACGGCCAGCAGAGCGCCCACTTTCTCCCCCGGCGCAAGGTACTCTTTCAACCAGAAAATGCCAAACGCGAGAGAGAAAATGGTGTCCATTCGCGCGACCATCGCCGCCGTCCCGGGATCGATATAAAAGACGGCCGTGAAGCTCATGGCTGTCGCCGCGGCGACCAAGAAACCAATTGCCAGGAAAAAGCCGGCATGATCGCGGAAAACCCGCCAATCAATCTCGCGGCGCACGGCGGCGAAAATGGCGACCTGGATAAAGGCCATGGTCATGTAGTAAAAGGAAGACGTCGTTGGCGGCAGGTAGGGCAGCAGGAGCTGCGCAAAGACGAAATGCAGGCTGTCGATCAACACCATCACGACAACGGCAGCCGCGAAGCGGCTTTGGGCCTGATTCTCTTTCCCGTCTTCCACTTCGAAATCGCTCATGGCTCGTGCAGGTAACTGCACATCTACGGCATTATGCGAAAAGCGGCCTCAAATCCAGGCAGCCTCCGCTTACAGCCACAATCCTTGTTCCTGCAGGGTGGCGATCAGCATCTCGCTGACGTCCCGGTGCAGTTCTTTGGAATATTTAAATTCTGAGGTGTAGTAGTCGGTGACGCGCGTGATACCCGCCGCTTCCAGCTTCGCCTTCAGCCTCTTGCTGGCCGTATAGCGCGCCCAGGCGTTCTTTTCCCGTTC
Source organism: Promineifilaceae bacterium (SeqCode) (assembly GCA_046259725.1). Classification (GTDB taxonomy): domain Bacteria; phylum Chloroflexota; class Anaerolineae; order Promineifilales; family Promineifilaceae; genus JAACFF01. Next base: position 1,979 of record JBJYWZ010000341.1, read on the forward strand.
CGCGTGACTGGCGCGGACCTCCTCATCGCTCATGCGCTGGTACTTCTCCTGGTGGACGATCAGGTCCAGCGGCAGGCGGTCGCGCAGCGGCGGATCTTCGGCCGGATAGCCGACAGTGAATGACGTGACCGGGAAAACGCCGGGCGGCAGTTCCAGCAGCTCGATGATCTCCGCCGCTCCCCACCAGGTTGTGCCCAGATAGCAGATGCCCAGCCCCTCAGACTCCGCGGCCAGGGCGATCGTCTGCGCGGCAATGACGGCATCCACAGTTCCCGTCAGAAAACCCAGGAAATCGTCAAAGCT
>JBJYWZ010000342.1:0-1588 GCA_046259725.1 Promineifilaceae bacterium (SeqCode)
CCTGGGCGGAGGCGCTGATGCCTGAAGGGACTGAGCGCGCCTGAGGAAGGAGGAGTGGGGGGGGTTGCGAGGAAGGGGGGAGGTGTGTATGGTGGAGGACTGCGAGGCCAAAGCGCGAGAGCGGCGGCGGAGCAGAACTTGCGGGGCCGGAGGCGCGAGCCGACGGTGTTGTAAGTTTTCCGGGTCGCCGCGAGGCGACAGCCGGCCGCCAGGGACTCCTCGATGAGGAGCTGTGGCGGGAGCACCTGGACAAAAGAAGAAGTTGAGGACTGACGCTTCTACTGCGTCGGGCTGAAGCGAGGCAGAACCGAACTTGCGGGGGACCGTAGGGGAAGCGAGCCGAAAGGCGGGTATCAAGCGATACCGGCTGGAGCGGAGGGTCGACGGGAAAGCAGTAGAGGTGTGAGGTCCCGTCAAAGCAAGCAAGCGAGGACACGGACAGGGAGCGAAGGGGAAGCCTTCTCACGAGGCGACACCGGAGTGAAGAATCTGTCGGTGGACTTGCGACCGGATCTGAGATCTGGACGTCTGAAACGGAACGTTTTCCGGAAGGGGAGCGAACCGTGAGGACACTCTGCGGAACCGAGCCCGAGAGGGAACGGTGCGCGGACTGGGGAGAGACCGAGCGGCGGAAGCCGTGAGGGGATCGAACCGGGCCCAGCGCGACTCGGAATGAGGGGAGGCGAGAGTCTGCCCGAGAGGTTTCGAGCTACTACGGAGAGTTTGATCCTGGCTCAGGATGAACGCTGGCGGCGTGCTTAACACATGCAAGTCGAACGATCCTTCGGGATAGTGGCGGACGGGTGAGTAACGCGTGGGAATCTGCCCTGAGGAGGGGGATAACGGCTGGAAACGGCCGCTAATACCCCATATGCCGAGAGGTGAAACGAGTCATCGCCTCAGGATGAGCCCGCGTCTGATTAGCTAGTTGGTGGGGTAAGAGCCTACCAAGGCGACGATCAGTAGCTGGTCTGAGAGGATGATCAGCCACACTGGGACTGAGACACGGCCCAGACTCCTACGGGAGGCAGCAGTGGGGAATTTTCCGCAATGGGCGAAAGCCTGACGGAGCAACGCCGCGTGAGGGAAGAAGGCCTCTGGGCTGTAAACCTCTTTTCTCAAGGAAGAAGACATGACGGTACTTGAGGAATAAGCCACGGCTAATTCCGTGCCAGCAGCCGCGGTAATACGGGAGTGGCAAGCGTTATCCGGAATTATTGGGCGTAAAGCGTCCGCAGGCGGCCTTGTAAGTCTGCTGTCAAAGCGTGGAGCTTAACTCCATATCGGCAGTGGAAACTGTAAGGCTTGAGTGTGGTAGGGGCAGAGGGAATTCCCGGTGTAGCGGTGAAATGCGTAGATATCGGGAAGAACACCAGTGGCGAAGGCGCTCTGCTGGGCCATCACTGACGCTCATGGACGAAAGCCAGGGGAGCGAAAGGGATTAGATACCCCTGTAGTCCTGGCCGTAAACGATGAACACTAGGTGTCGGGGGAATCGACCCCCTCGGTGTCGTAGCCAACGCGTTAAGTGTTCCGCCTGGGGAGTACGCACGCAAGTGTGAAACTCAAAGGAATTGACGGGGGCCCG
>JBJYWZ010000343.1:0-2007 GCA_046259725.1 Promineifilaceae bacterium (SeqCode)
CGATGCCCGTGGCGATGGCGAAGATATTGGGGTCGAGGATGATATCCTCGGGCGGGAAGTTCACTTCTCTGGTCAAGAGCTCATAAGCGCGCCGGGCGATACCGGTCTTTCGCGCCAGCGTGTCCGCCTGGCCTTCTTCGTCAAAGGCCATGACGATCACGGCCGCGCCGTATTTGCGGGCCAATTTCGCCTGGCGGATGAACTCGGCTTCGCCTTCTTTCATGCTGATGGAGTTGACGACCGACTTGCCCTGCACGCGCTTCAGCCCTTCCTCGATGACCGACCACCTGGAAGAGTCAATGACGACGGGCACTTTAGCGATGTCCGGTTCAGCAGCGATGAGATTGAGGAAGCGAGCCATCGCCGCTTCGGCGTCCAGCATGCCCTCGTCCATGTTGATGTCGATCATCTGCGCGCCGTTTTCAACCTGCTGCCGGGCGACAGTGAGCGCCTCCTCGTAGTTTTCCTCAAGGATGAGGCGCGCAAAACGGCGCGAGCCGGTGACGTTGGTGCGCTCGCCGATGTTGACGAAATTCAGCTCCGGCGTGATCACCAGCGGTTCCAGGCCGCTCAGCCGCGTCTGGCGGGGATGCTGCGGTATTTGCCGCGGGGGCAGCCCGGCGACGGCGGCGGCGAACATCTTGATATGGGCCGGGGTGGTGCCGCAGCAGCCGCCGACAACGTTGAGCAGCCCTTCTTCGGCAAACTCTTTCAAGACGGGCGTCATCACTTCCGGCGTCTCGTCAAATTCGCCGAACTCGTTGGGCAGGCCGGCGTTGGGGTAGATGCTGACGTAGGTGTCGGCCAGGCGCGCGATGGTGGTGATATAGGGTCGTAAGGCCTCCGGTCCCAGGGAGCAGTTGAGGCCGACGATCAGCGGTTCGGCGTGGCGGATGGAGTAGTAGAAGGCTTCCATCGTCTGTCCGGACAGGGTGCGGCCGCTGGCGTCGGTGATCGTGCCCGAGATCATCAACGGCCGTTCGACGCCCAATTCCTCGAAGAGGGTCTTGACGGCGAAAATGGCGCCCTTGGCGTTGAGGGTGTCGAATATGGTTTCGATCAGAATGATGTCCGCGCCCCCCTCGATAAGGCCGCGCGCGGCGTCTTTATAGGCGGAGACCACCTCTTCCCAGGTGACGTTGCGGTAGCCGGGATCGCTGACGTCGGGCGAGAGGGATAGGGAGCGGTTCATCGGGCCGAGCGAGCCGACGACGAAGCGCGGTTTGGCAGGATCGCGTCCAGTAACGGCATCGGCCGCTTCGCGCGCCAGGCGCGCGGCGTTAAGATTCATCTCGTAAGCGTATTCGGAAAGATGGTAATCCGCCTGCGAGATGGCGTTGGCATTGAAGGTGTTGGTGGTGATCAGGTCCGCTCCGGCATCGAGGTAGGCATAGTAGATGGCGCGAATGATGTCCGGTTGGGTGAGATTGAGGATGTCATTGTCGCCTTTCACATCATAGGCGTGGTCTTTGAAGCGCTCACCGCGATAACCGTCTTCGTCCAGTAAGTAGGTCTGGATCAGGGAGCCCATGGCCCCGTCCAGAACCAGGATGCGTTGGTCAAGGAGTTGTCTTAACTGCTGTTCTTTGCTCATAAGAATTCCGTCCGCGAATAAAAAAACCTCTCATACGAGAGGCCGAGATGCTGGCTGCACTGGTCCTCTCATCTTTCAGATAAAACATCTGCCGGAATTAGCACCTGTCATGGTAAACGGCCGGATCGACTGCCGCCAACGCCGTTCCCGGATGGTTGCTGAGGCTTCGTCGGGCCGGTCCCTCCACCTCTCATGATGAGGTCTGTCATCAATGACAGTCATTTATTATTGTCGGATACACGGCTTAAGGCAAGTCTTACGGGGAAGGACTCAGGCGGAGACTATATGTTTCTCCCGATAATCGTTTTTTTTCGGGAAACGATTATCGGGATGGAGGATGTAAGATGTAAGATGCAGGATGAAAGGTGAAAGGCGCAGATCGTTTCGTATAGTAGTAAGTCCAAAAACCTCAC
>JBJYWZ010000344.1:0-2444 GCA_046259725.1 Promineifilaceae bacterium (SeqCode)
AGCGCGTCAATCCCGACAACTTTGTCTTCACCTACCAGGGTGACGGCGATCTGGCCTCCATCGGCCTGGCGGAGACGGTACACGCCGCGGCCAGGGGCGAAAAGATATCGATTATTTTTCTGAACAACGCCATCTATGGCATGACTGGCGGGCAGATGGCACCGACATCGCTGGTCGGCCAGATAACGAGTTCTTCGCCTTTCGGCCGTGACAGCAAGGCGGCAGGCTACCCGCTGCGCATGGCGGAGATGCTGGCAGGACTGGAAGGCACAGCCTACAGCGTTCGCCGCAGCCTGCACGACGCGCGGCATATCCTGCAGGCAAAGAAAGCGATAAAGATCGCCTTCGAAGCGCAGCTAATGGGATTGGGTTTCAGCATCGTTGAACTGCTGTCCACCTGCCCCACGAACTGGCACATGACACCGGTCGAAGCATGCGATTGGGTGCGCGATGCCATGATACCTTACTACCCGCTGGGGGATTACAAGGTGGCCCCCGAGCTGGAGTCAAAAACCGGACGCGGCAAATCAACCAAGGGAGGTGCCCGATGACCACACCATGGAACTACCGTTATGCTCAACGGATGCACAACATGGGCAGTTCGCTTATACGCGAACTTCTAAAGATCACCCAAAACCCGGAAATCATTTCTTTTGCCGGCGGCTTGCCTGCTCCAGAAGTATTTCCGGTTGAAGCATTTAATGCCGCGACCAACCGTGTCCTGCAGAACCAGGGACAGCAGGCACTGCAATATAGCGCGACAGAAGGGTACATGCCTCTTCGTCAGTGGATTGTGGATTATATGGCCGGCTATGGCATTGAAGCCAAGGTAGAAAATGTGCAGATCACCAGCGGGTCGCAGCAGGCGCTCGATCTGATCGGCAAGGTCATGATCAATCCCGGAGACCTGATCCTGACCGAGCTGCCGACCTACCTCGGCGCGCTGCAGGCATGGCGTGCGTACCAGGCAGAATTCACCAGCATCCCGGTGGACGACGACGGCCTGCGTACAGACCTGCTGGAGGAAGCTTTGTGCAGCGGCCCGAAGTTCATGTATATCCTGCCCAATTTTCAAAATCCGGCCGGCGTCACGATGTCTTTGGAGCGGCGCAAGTTCCTGATTGATATCGCAGACGTTTACGGGATCCCGATTATTGAGGATGATCCTTATGGAGAACTGCGCTACGAAGGCGACCATGTCACGCCGCTTGTAGTCCTGGACGCGCAAAAGCAGGCGCAGCGATCCAACTACAGCAATGGCCATGGGTTTATGCAGGGGAATGTTATTTATGTGAGCACCTTTTCAAAGACGCTGGCGCCGGGACTGCGGCTCGCGTGGATCGTGGCCCCCACCGATGTGATCGGCCACTGCGTCAAGGCAAAACAGGGCATGGATCTGCACACGAGCACGCTGGTGCAAATGACGGCTTACGAGCTGGTCAAGGACGGCTTCCTGCGCGACCACGTGCGCCATATCCGCGAAGTCTACGGGCACAGGCGGAACGTGATGCTGGAAGCACTGGAACGGTATTTCCCGGAAGGGGCGCGCTGGACCGAACCAAAGGGCGGCCTGTTCCTGTGGGTTACACTGCCCGAGGAAGTGGACACTCTGGAGCTCATGCCCAAGGCAATCGCCAAACATGTCGCTTATGTTCCTGGCTCGGCGTTTTACGCAAGCAACGGGCTGCCGAATACGTTTCGTCTCAACTTCTCAAATGCTCAACCGGAACAGATCGAGATCGGCATCAGGCGGCTGGGTGAAGTTATTGCTGAAGAGTTGGAATCGAAAGCAGCAGCGCAACCGGTTTTTGCATAGAGAGGTGATCACTAACATGGAAACATCAATCATTATCAGCGGGTTTGGCGGCCAGGGCGCGCTTTTCAGCGGGCAGGTCCTAGCCTATGCAGCGATGGACAGCGGCAAGCATGTGACCTGGATCCCCTCATACGGTCCGGAAATGCGCGGCGGCACGGCACACTGCACCGTGATCATCAGCGACGATCCGATTGGGACTCCGCTCGTCGACCGTCCGGATATCGCCATTGTGCTCAACGGGCCATCCTTTGAGAAGTATGATCCCCTGGTTCTGCCCGGTGGACTCTTGGCCGTAAACAGCTCGATTGTCGATCATGTCTCCAGGCGAGAAGACATCGAAATCGTGGAAATCGAGGCCAACCAGATCGCAGAAGAGCTGGGCTCGGTCAAGATGATGAACATGGCCATGGTTGGGGCCATGCTGGCCAGGAGACCGGTATTTGATCTGGCATGTGTCGAACAGGCGTTGAGGGATCATCTGCCGGCCAGTAAGGCACATCTACTGGAAAAAAACCTGCAGGTTCTAAGGCGCGGCTTTGCGGTTGGTGATACAATTCTAGTTTAAGTAACAGCCCTGCGGGCAAAGAAGCTGGCAAGTATTTCTTCATGTTTAAGAGGGTTTTAGTCC
>JBJYWZ010000345.1:0-2787 GCA_046259725.1 Promineifilaceae bacterium (SeqCode)
CCCTTTGCGCCGGAATGTGTTGCGGATGGAAAGCAGCAGCGGCCGTGACAGCCAGGATAGATGCACGCTCAGTTGGTAAAAAAGGCCCGTATTTGCTTTTTGCTCCGTGGGGTTCTCTTCGCTGATCGCCCGGCGCACCGTTGTTTTCGCGCCTCTCCTTGTTGGAAAATATCCGGCGGCCAGAGGCACGGCCAGCGCCAACACGACCTGCATCAGGATGGCGATGGGAATGACGCGAAAGCCCTGAATTTCAATGCTCATCCTGTACGCCATAAATGAGGCCAATCCGTAGCCGCCGGCAATGCCCAAAGGAACCGCTACAAACAGGGCCAAAAGCCCGTAGATGATGATCAGGGCCATGTACATCAAGGAAATTTGTTTGCTGCGCCCGCCGATAAGTTTCATCACCCCGATCTGCCGCCGGTGCTGCGTGAGGAGGGCGTTGAGCGTGTTGAAGATCAACGAACTGCTCAAAAACATGATCAGAATTCCCAGGGCGGCCAGTACGCCGACAATGGCCAGGATCATTGATTCCAGGGGATGTTCAGTGGTCTTGTTTGTATTGGTGCGATAGACAGTGCGCCCGGAGTCCTCGACTTTGTCTTCTACCATTCTGGCAAGGGCCTTAATCGCCTTGTCCTGATCGCCATCCTCGGCGCGCACGTAGAGCCGGTTGTAAAGGTCGTACCCGCCGAGCCACTCGGCCGTTTCCAGGGTCACGTAGCCACGCGGCGGGGCGGCGAAGTTACCGGCGGCATATTGATCGCCTACCGTTCCCACGACAGGCATTTCGCGGATGGTACCGTCGCCAAGCTGTACCTGGACTTCATCTCCCGGCAGCAAGCCTGTGCTGTTCAAGATATCTTCACGCACCATAAGCTCGCGGTCAGCGGCATGAATGGCGCCCAAATACGGCGTCAGCAGGTTGATTTCGGCCGTATTGAAATCATCCGTAGCCATGATATCCAGCGGCTGCCAGCTTTTGCCATCCTGGCTCACGCGCACTGAGAGCATATGGCGCCCTTCGGCATCTAAAACGCCGGGGATGGTTTCTACCGCTTTCACCAATTCGTTATCAAAGGGATCGGTTATGATTTCAATATTCGCCGGCTGGGCGTTGGCATAACTGACGCGGATGTCTTCCGACAAAATGACATAGGTGGAGGCGATGGTCCCGATGGCGAACACGCCCACGGCGATGGAGGCAACGACGAGCAGCGTGCGCGTTCTGTTGATCCACAGATCGGCCAGCACTTTCTGCCAGCTTGGACGCATACTGTTTATCACCGGACAATCTCCGCTTCGGCATCCGGCTGGAGGTGGGCCTCAGAGTGACGAATCCGTTCCTGCGCTGTTTCTTGCAGCAGCGCAATGGTCTCCGGTGATTCTGCCATAATGGCATGGAACAGTTCCCCGGACAGAAGGCCCAATTCCACTGGCGACCGTCCGGCGCGCACGGTGGCTATTGCCTTCGTTCGAGGAACGGACCCGAACGGTAGATCGAACATACTTCCCATCAGCTCAACTTCACCAAAAAAATCGTTGCTGGAAAGCTGAGCAGCTGCGCAAGAACGGCCGTCCAGCACGTCCACAACACCGCTGCCGACCAGGTAGAAATGATTCACCGGGTCGCCCTGGGAAAGAATGACCTCGCCCGGCGCATAGGTTCGCCTCTGCAGGCCGTGCGTCGCCTGCAGCATTTGTGGATGGTCCAGCAAGGGCAGTGTGCCGGCCACGAGGGGATCGATCAGCTCACCGTCAGAAATGATAACCGTGCGGTCTACGCGGCTGGTGAGAGAAGGATCATGGGTCACAATGAGGATCGTTTTACCCTGCGCTGCCAGCTCCTGAAATACATGGATCACCACATCGGCCGATTTCGAATCGAGGTTTCCCGTCGGCTCGTCGGCGACAATGATCGGCGGATCTGTGGCCAGCGAGCGGGCGATGGCCGCAGCCTGCTGCTGGCCGTTGGAGACATTCGACGGCAGATCGTGGGCATGCTCCTCCAGCCCCACCATTTTGAGCAGTTTCATGGCTCGATCCGGCCGTTCGCCATAGGGGTACACATCGCAGTAATCCATGGGCAGAATGGTGTTTTCCAGCAGTGTCAATGTTGGCAGAAGTTGGAAAAACTGGAAGACGACGCCCACGTTATGACCACGCCAAAGGGCGCGCTCGCTCTCGGACATGCTGTAAATATCCTCATTCCCGATGCACACCTGGCCCGATGTAGGATGGTCGATGCCCGTGAGCATATTCAGGAGCGTCGATTTGCCGCTGCCTGATTTACCGACCAGGGCCACAAACTGCCCGTATTCGATTGCCAGGTCGATCCCTTTCAGCGCCGTGAAGCTGCCCGCGGCATTAACATAGGTCTTGACGACGTCCTGCAGGAAAATAGCTGGATGTGGGATTTCAGATGTGGCATTTCGGATTTCGGATTTCGGATGTGGGACTTGTGAATGCGCAGCGCGCGATGCGGAATGTGGAATCTGGATCGCAGACTGTTCACTGTTCACTGCCAACTGTTCACCCCGACCATGTCGGGCGTCCACCAGCTCGCCGTCGGAAACGATCAGGCAGCGGGAGAAGCGCGCGGCAAGTTCCATGTCATGGGTGACCATGATTACCGTCTTACCTCTGTCGACGAGTTTGGCGAAGATGTTGAAGATGGTTTCGGCCGTTCCCGTATCCAGGCTGCCGGTCGGCTCATCGGCAACGATGATTGCCGGGTCGTTGATCAATGCGCGGGCAATGGCCACGCGCTGTTTTTGCCCGCCGGAG
>JBJYWZ010000346.1:0-2139 GCA_046259725.1 Promineifilaceae bacterium (SeqCode)
TGCAGCGAAAAACCGAAGGCTGGATCAGCGGCCTGCAAATGACGGCCGCCTACCTCCGCGGCCAGGAAGATACAGAAGCTTTTATCCAGAGCTTCTCTGGCAGCCACCACTACATCATGGACTACTTGTTTGACGAAGTCCTGCGCCGCGAGCCGCAGGGGCTGCAAACTTTCCTGCTGGAGACCTCGATCCTGGAGCAGCTGTGCGGACCACTTTGCGACGCTGTGCGTTCAGGAGCTGCCGGCGATCTTTCGCTACAGCCGCCCGCAGACGGCCGTCAAATATTGCGTGAGTTGGAGCAGGCCAACCTCTTCATCGTGCCCCTTGATGAGCGCCGGGAATGGTACCGCTACCACCGGTTATTCGCCGGTCTGCTCCAGGCCCATCTTCAGGAGAAAGACGCCGATCGGGTTCCTGTACTTCATCGCCGGGCAAGCGTCTGGTTCGCCGAACACGGTTACGTTGACGACGCTGTCCGGCATGCCCTCTTATCGGCCGAAAACGCCTCTTTTGGCGAAGAGGCCTCTTCTAACGCAGAGGGCTCTAACGAAGCGTTTGCCGCAGAGACGGTGGAGCGCTTTGCACAAGATATCCTTCTACGCAGCGAAACGGCCACTTTCCTGCGCCTCGTGCAGCGCCTGCCGGACGAGCAAATCAGGAAACGGCCGAAACTGAGCATCTACTACGCCTGGGCACTGCTCCTGCAGGGCGCGCCGCTGGGGCTCGTGCAGGAACAAATCAAGGGCGGCCAGGCGCAGCAGGGCCCGCCGGGTAGCTCTCACTCCCTTGAGGCCTTCATTCTCCTCTCCCAGGGGCAGATTGAACCGGCACTGCAGCTCGCCCAGCAGGCGCTGGAACTGCTGCCCGCGGAAGAAATTTTCCTGCGCAACTTCGCCGCCATATGCGCCGGCGGATGTCTCATCTCCTTAGGACATGTCGAAGATGGTGTAAGGGTAATGGAGCAGACTGCACAACACGCCGGCCGGTCAGAGAACCATATGGCGACCATATTGATTCTCTGCGAGCTTGCGGAACTACGCCAGAAGCAGATGCAAATGGACGCAGCAGAGGATCTGTACCGCAGGGCATTAGAGACAGCAACCAAGCGCGACGGCACGATGCTGCCCATCGCCGGGCATGCCATGATGGGACTGGGAAGCATCTCCCTGGAACGATACGAGCTGGATACGGCCGAACAACAGCTTCGTGACGGCATTGAGCTGGCCGAAAGATGGAGCCTGGTTAACACGCTGGATGGCAATTTTTCGCTGGCGATGCTGTATGATGCTCGCGAGAGTGCAGGGGCGGTTCATGAACCATACCTACAGAAAACTTTGAAAGCCCTTCATGATCTGGCGCGCCGGTTCGACGCCTCTGAATTTGATGACATCATCGTAGAGTTGATAGCCATGCGCGTTAATCTACGAAAGGGGCATCTCGAAGCCGTGCGCGAATGGGTTTACGGCCGCGGTCTCGAACAGGTGCCTGCCCAGAAGCCGGCCTATTATGGCAGCGGGTCGATGCTCGACAGGATCTATAAGTACGAACTACCGATTGTGGCGCGCTGGTATCTTGCCGAAGCACGCTATCAGGACTCTTTCGACGTTTTGCAGGAATTGGCCAACCTGGCAGAAGAGGCCGGACGCCCTTTCCTGTTGCTCGAATCATATATCCTGCAAGCCAAAGGCCACCATCTCCTTGGGAACAGCGAATCAGCCTTGAAGGTATTGAAGCAGGCGCTCGATATCGCCGCGCCCCAACAGTCGCGCCGCGTTTTTCTTGTCGAAGGGAATATCATCGTGCAGCTGCTGGAAGCAGGCAGGCTGGAATGGACAGATCCGGGCACGCTTGCTTTCGTCGACAGTTTGCTTGGCCGGCTGCCGGATCGCGCGGCCGGTTCGCGGAGCTCTGAGCCTGCCGAATGGGCCGAAGGGGAGCCCGAAGAGCCTCTAAGCCCGCGGGAGCTGGAAGTCCTGCGTCTTCTTCCCAGCGGCCTAAGCGCTGTGGAGCTGGCAGACGAACTGCTCATCTCTGCCAACACGCTGCGCAGCCACTTGAAGAGCATCTACGCAAAACTGGATGTGCATAGCCGGCATGAGGCTATCGTCAAAGCGGCTGAATCAGGACTGCTGTAGCCGG
>JBJYWZ010000347.1:0-2057 GCA_046259725.1 Promineifilaceae bacterium (SeqCode)
TTTGCCAGGACAGCGCCGCGGCAAATTGACAATCAGGCGAAAACGCCGCAGTTGACTGATAGAGAACTGGAGGTGCTGCAGCTGATTGTCCGGGGAGCGACAAATCGACAAATTGCTCTCGAACTGCATATTTCTCCAAATACGGTAAAGAATCACGTTCATAATATCCTCGAGAAGTTGGAGGTCGGCAGCCGCCACCAGGCAGCCGAAGTGGCCGTTAAGAGGCGCCTGGTAAGCGCCCGCTAGCGCCGCGGCCGAATTTCCCCCTACCAGCGACTGTTCTCGAATAGTCCGCGTCTTTGCGATCCAGCTCAAAATCAGCCTCATTCGAGGTCGATTCACCCCAATTTCGAGCGTCAACCTGTCTCGTGGTGCTCCCGCAGCCCCGCGCTTCACTAGTCCCCCGGACTATGCCACGACTATTCGCGGGGCAATCCAACATGCATCGAAGATAAGCCGCGATATAGACCACTATTAGTGCGGGCGATGCATTTACGGCCGTATTCCCGATCCGTTATCCTGAAAACAGGCTTGCACGTATTTTATTGTGTCGCAGCGTGCTCAAGACGGGAAGGGAAAGTCGCGTCGTGTCGAAGCAAAAGACGATTCTCGTAATAGAAAGCGAAAATCTTCTCACCGCCGCCATCATCAGCCTATTGACTTCGAGGCCTGAGTTTGATGTCAAAGAGGCTACGTTCAGCTCTCTTGCTTTGCTGGATGGAGCCAATCACACAAATCCGGATGTGATCATTATGGACGAGGAACTGGTAGCCAGCCAAATAACGGCCGTGATAAGCCTGGTCAATCGCTACCCTACGCTGCGGCTGCTTGTGCTCAGCCTCAGCGACAATCGCCTGCACGTCTTTGACAAACATATCGTTTATATAAGTGAAGTCAGTGATTTTATCGCCCAGCTGCAGAATATCGCCAGTTAACAATCAACCCAGTCCAGCTGATCCGAATATTTTGGAGGAGTATGCCTATGGCCAATAACTCTCGTTATTTCCACCGTTATCTTTTGTAACGCTCGTTCGCAGCTATTAGTCACAATAAGGAGGAATATTGTGAACCACCGCAAGATACTTAATTATTCACTCTTACTGTTTGTGTGCGCGGCCGTTCTCCTGCTCATCGTCGGCAGCAGCAGCCAGGCAAACGCAAAACCGAAGGATCCACCCCCTCCTGGGGAGTGTGACGGCAACAATGGCAACGGCAATGGCCAGGGCAAATGCAACAAACCTAAGCATAACGATCGCAAGGCGGCGGCGTCCCGTGCTTTTCAGCAGGGCATGCTGAATCCACTCATGGTCGACGTGCAGGCTGCGGCTCTGATCGATGGCGCGCCACATTACTTCAGCCACCCCAACTACGCCAACAGCCCGCTGCCGACGATCGAGGGCGCAGTCATCGATGTCGGCAACCCGCTGATCGAGCGCGCCTATGCCTCGGATTATCCTGTGGGCGTGGGTGAGTTGGCTCCCGCCCTGGTTGTGGTGCCGGCGGCGCTGCCGGACGGCATGCTGCAGTCGTTCCAAACGTGGAACCAAGCGAACCAGGGAGCAAGCCCATTCCCTTCGGCTGGAAACGTTTTTCACGCCTATGTGCTGAGACCGACTGCAACTGCCAACGAATACACCGTAGTCTTCGACAGCGGGGAACTCACAGTACCGGCGTTGGCAGACCCGGCGGTGAGCGAAATCGCCACGTTCCCTGTTGCGAACCTGGCCGTTCAGGCGGGCGACGTGCTTGGCTTCTACGGCCAGGGTATCCCCCTAGATACCAGCGGGGGCACGGACATCCTCAGTTACCCGTCGCCAACCGCGCCATTACAGGATTCGACGATCACCCTCGGCAGCGCTGAGTTCCCGATCCTCAACCAGGTACGCACCTACTCCTTCGGAGCGCAGGTGCTTGACCTATCAGGACAAAACACCGTGATCACAGGCGGCATGAAGAAGTTCATCGATGGGCTGCCTGGGCTGGGCGCGGCGAACAATCTTGATCAGCAAATTCCTGTAGCTGTTCCCGATACGACTACCTATCCCGGCACCGATTAC
>JBJYWZ010000348.1:0-27114 GCA_046259725.1 Promineifilaceae bacterium (SeqCode)
GTCATTCTTATACCTCACTCTATAACTGCTTTTACAAGGTGGTGCTGAGCGGTTCGCGTCAACTGAAGAACTTCAGTAAACAGGGTGACAGCGTTTATTGCTCGCGGCCAGGGGCTGGTTGGCGGAGATAATTTGATCTCATCGCTCATAGGTCGTCTCCTGAAGATAAGAATTGGGATGGGCTGGCACCAGCAGCCCATGAAATCAATCAACCATGATATTATAGAACGTGCGTTCTAGCACGTCAAGTGCGACAGTTTTGACACATTCGTGGGATGAATCTGACTATTTCTTGTTGGGGAACCGGCGTGAAGTTGAGACTCGACGATTTTGCAGAATGGCGAGGTGATACAGGGCTCTCAGCGTTCTTGCTTAATCGCTTTACCGTTTCCGGCCAGCATCCGGTAAGTTGTCAGGAAAAAGACCAGCATTCCACTTCCCAGATACATAATTTGCATCCCCAACTTACTGTTATCTGTTCCTGCGGCGAGCCCATGGACCGTAGCCAGGATGAATAGTGCGAAGGACAAATAGTGCAAAGAGCGCCAGCGCTTCTGTCCAATTTGCTTGCGGAACTGGAAACTAAGAGTGACCAACGCCATCATGTAGAAAGCAATGATACCGAGACCAACCCATACGGGCCGGTAAGGTCCAACAAAAGGAATCGTTAGGTCGGCCAGGCTGTAAGTGTAGTAGTTATCGAAGAGCAGCACCAGGGCATGGAGGCCGGTAAAGGCCAGCGCCAGCCAGGAAAGAATGTTGTGCATCGCCAGGGAAAGTGCTGCCGGTATCGCTTCCTTTATGATTTTCGAACTCAGCAAGAGCCCCCAGACGGTAGATCCGGTTAACAGCAGGAAGGCAACTGTCCCGGCTGCGCGGGAAAGATGCCAGGGTGTTTTGCTACCAATGCGCAATAGATTCTGTGTCAGGGCGACAACAAGCGTTCCAGGCAGAAGGTGTAAAACTACCGATCCCAGGAAAATAGCTCCTATCAGGGTTATTGCCGTGAACACTATGACGGCCACGTATTTTGAAGACCTGGGATTGTCTGTTAATAACGAATTGAGCAGTGTTGTCATCAATAAATCCTATTTGTTTTTACAAATCAAAGCATGATCTTGCGAATAACGTCTGGGCAACTCTGCTTGATAATTTGCGATTGTCTCTTCCGAAAGCGCCAATTGAATCGGCAGCGGGTTTAGACGTTGCTGCATCAGCGGGGTTGCCAACACAGCGCCACTTTGCGTCACCATCAAGCCGCCCAATCCTGCAGCCAGGAGCATTTCCATGCCCGGACTTGAACCAGCGACCATCGTGGCGGTGGCCCATGCTTCTGCCACGGCGGCGTTGTCCGCCAGGATAGTCGCCGTAAGCCCGTCGGTTTCGCTTGGCGCCCCGGATGTTGGATCGATGAGATGGTGCATCAGTCGGCCGTCGCGCTGCCAGTTACGATAATCAATGCCCGAAGTAGCCAGGGCTTCGTTCGCAATCCACAGCGTGAACATGTCCGGCGGCGCAACGGTCTCACTTATCCAGGGCGAACTGATTGCCACAGGCCAGCCGGGACAGTCTTGCGGAGCGCAGCCGGCCACGAGATCGCCGCCGGCGTCGACGAGGCATGGACCCTGTTCCCACAACATACTAACTGCCTGTTGTGCCGTATACCCTTTGGCAATACCCCCCAGGTCGACGCGGACGCCGGCGGGAAGAGAGACGGCATGACGCCTTTCGTCGAGCCTGACATCCGCCCACCGTCCAGGAAAAAGCACCGGGTTTTGGGATTGAGCCAGGTTGTTTTCACTCTTTTTTACCAACTGCTCAAAACTGACGGTGTACCCATGCTGTTCCAGGGCATTAAGGGTCGTCGGATCGAAACGGCCGTCGGTAATCGCGGCCATCTCCAACGCCAGGGTTAGCACGTCCCAGAGCAGATCGGAAACGGTAACCCATTTCCCGCTCTGGGCGTTAAGCTGCGATAGTTCGCTGTCCGCGCGGAAACGACTCAGTGCCTGTTCATTGTCTTCAAACAGTGTCTTGACCTGTGCTAAGGCTGTGGTCGCTGATTCGGAGTCCGGCGTTTCCAGCCACACGGTAATCTCGCTGCCCATTGCGTGAAAGTTGAGTATGGAACAGCTGTCCGGAAATAACTCAGTCACGATCACTATCTCCTATCTATAAGCGACCCTTATCTTGACGACCTTGTCCTGGCCACCGGATTAAATACCGGCCGTACGACCTGCTGTATAGGCTGCAGTTGAAGCTGCGTTCCCTGGATATCAGGAGGCAGCTGTATCGCACTTCTCTCTTCCGCCGGTACAACCAGCGAAATAGATTCAGAAGGCAAGACGGCCGCCTTTGTCTCCGCCGGCTCCTGCAGGCCAAGTAAATAGGTTCCGGCCAAGGAGGCGACTACACTCCCGGTCAGAAGTGCCGCCTTAAGCGTGCCAACCTGCTTTTGGGTGCGAGATGTCTGTTTAGTCATCGAATTCTCCAAGTTCAAACGTTTCATTTTCTCTGAAGGAACGCTGTGCATTGCCGTTTTTGATCTGCTGCTGCAGCTGTACGATAGTCAAATTTGCTCTCTGCAGCTGCTGCTGATAGGCTGCGTCACGCTGCTGCAGTATGCGCACTGTTTGTTCGAGTTGAGCGCTGTACTGCTGCCATGCCTGCACGGTTTCATCACTGGGCGATCCGTTTGCAGCCAGCGACCCGGCTTCTGTTGCTGAAACATTGGGCGCATCGGCAGCGGGCTGCGCGTTCAAGCTGTCTGTACCCAGAGCCAGGATGGTGATTAAGACCAGACCCGTGAATGTTGCTGCCGCTAAAATGGCTTTTATTCGACTCATGATCAATTCCTTCGTTATATAGATAACGCAAACATGTCAAGAAAAAATGCCTCTATTTTTCTAATCATTTTTGTATACGTCATTTGGCCTCTAGATAATTGTGGTCAACAGGAAACGAGGTTTCCTGCAACAGTGATTAACGGTAAATCGTGGCCCGCAGCCCTTCCACCAAGGCTTGCTTCTCACTGGGGGTCAGACGGGCGTCCGGGTGCAAGGTAAGGTACATTGGCGGCGGCATTTCACCTTCGCTGATCGCTTCGATCGCTTCGCCCGGTTCTCGCCCCTCACCGCCGCTGCCCCAGGTGGAAAAGTTCAGAAACTGGCGCCCTTCCTCCGTGTCACGCTGCACAAGCCAGGAGATGGGAGCAACGTTGCTGTACCACGGCCAGACGGTCTCATTGCTGTGACAATCGTAACAGGCGCGCTGTGCCAGTTCCTTTGTCTGCTGGCTGTCCCAATTGGGCTCGTTGACGACAGGAGGGTTATTATGATTGTGGCCGTAGGGCACCAATTGAATCAGCAAAAATCCACCCGCGACTATAATGGCCGCGATCACGAGAATACGTTTTACTACACTGGGCATTCTAAGTCTGCTCCTTAAGATTAGATTTCCAAATATTTTGTATGCATTTTGTGACTCGCTCGCAATCATAGCGTTTTGTGTTCGTTCTTAGGTTAAAGCTGATCAAAAGAGTGTTAAATCCAGCTTAAATCCCCCAATAGCGATTGATTACGGCCGTTACCTATGTCACAATCTTTTTAATGGATACAGTATTATTGGTAGACGACGAAAAAATGATCACCGATCCCCTGGCCCGCGCTCTGACCTACGCCGGTTATCAGGTAATAGTGGCGCACAACGGCAGTGAGGGACTGGCACTTGCCCGTGAAAAGCAGCCGGATGTAGTCATCCTCGATGTACTGATGCCGCAGATGGATGGCTGGGAAGTTTGCCAGAAGCTGCGCCAGACAAGTACGGTTCCCATCCTTATGCTGACCGCTCTGGGCGACGAAGTGGACCGCGTCCTCGGATTGGAACTGGGGGCGGATGATTATCTAACCAAGCCCTTCAGCACTCGCGAGCTGATTGCCCGGCTTAAGGCGCTTTTGCGTCGAGTCGAGCTGGACCGGCGCCGCCAAATTGCCGATGATCAACTTACCGTAGGTGACTTGCGCATAGAGCTCAATACCCGGCGTGTATTTAAGGGCGAGCGTGAGCTGCAGCTGCGTCAAAAGGAGTTCGATTTGCTTGCCCTGTTGGCCAGTCGCCCCGGCGAAGTCATCACGCGCGCCGATTTTTTTGACCGCGTTTGGGGCACCGATTGGCTGGGCGATACGCGGACGCTGGATGTTCACATCCGCTGGCTGCGCGAGAAGATTGAAGCGGACCCCGGCCAGCCGCGTTTCATCCAGACCGTACGTGGTGTCGGTTATCGTTTTGCGGCTGAGGAATCATCTTGAGATCGCTGCGTACCCGCTTGCTCCTGGCTTATGCGGGATTGATTCTGGCCGGATTTACAGTGCTGGCCCTGGTGGCCGGGCGCCAGATCATGGCCGGCACGATGCAGGATTTCACAGATGGGTTGGCGGAACAGGCCCAGTTAGTAGCCCGGGCGATGAAAGAACCAGTTGAAGAATGGGGCGAATATGGGATGGACGAGGCGGCTCTAACCTCAATCCTTGAGGCCTATGCGGAACAGGTGGGAGCGGAATTACAATTGTTGGATTCTCAAGGCCGTGTACTGGCCGGCAGCGGGAACAGCAGTGAAACTAACAGCATAGTTGTCAGTACGGCTCTGGCCGGAGGTGTCAGCACCGATACCCAGGGCATCATGGCCTATGCCGCGGCGCCAATTCTTGAAGATGGCGGCGTAATCGGCATAGTTCAACTGGCGCTCCCAATAGCTGCGGCGCAGAAGCTGGTTTGGGAACGCTGGCTGATCCTGGGAGCGGCTGTATTGGCGGTATCGGCCGTCGCCGGACTGGCTGCCTTCTGGCTCTCTACGACACTCACACGACCACTGGCACAAATGCAGGAAGTCACCATGCAGATTGCCCAAGGTGACTTTTCACAGCGGCTGCCGGAAACACGCCAGGATGAAATTGGACAGTTGGCGCGGGATTTTAACTACATGGCCGGCCAGGTCGCGGCAATGATTGAGGAACAGCGTTCCTTTGCCAGTAACGCCTCTCATGAGCTGCGCACGCCGCTGACGACCATCCGCCTGCGTAGTGAAGCGCTGCGTGATGGTACGCTTGATGCGGCCATGGCGCAGCAGTATGTGGTCGAAATAGATGACGAGGTCCAGCGGTTGGGCAATCTTGTGCAAGATCTGATGATGCTTTCGCGCCTCGATTCCGGCCGTCTGGAAGCGGGTCGTGAGCAAATTGACACCGTCCGGCTGGCCCGGCAGTTGCTGGGCGAGATCGCCGCTCAGGCCGAGAGGCATTCCATTACCCTCCACCTCGACGTGCCGGCAGACCTGCAGCCTGTAACTGCGGGAAGCGCCCACTTATTGATTGTCTTTCGCAACCTGCTGAACAACGGGCTGAAATACACGCCCGATGGCGGGCAGATAACCTGGCGAATCCGGGCGGAAGGTGACCATCTGCACCACGCCATCAGCGACACCGGTCAGGGCATTGCCGCCGAAGATCTGCCCTACGTGTTTGATCGCTTCTATCGAGTCGATAAATCCCGTTCGCGAGAGGTGCCCGGGGTAGGCCTGGGATTATCGCTGGTGCGCATGATAGTAGAGTTTTACGGCGGAACGGTTTACCTTACCAGCGAGGGGATCGGCCAGGGGACCACTTCGCACGTTATTTGGCCCACTTAAGCTACCAGCAGGTAAGCCTTTCCAAAGCCCTGTTCCAGGTCGCAGGCGGCCAGCCAGGAAAGGCGGCTATTCTTTTTCCATTTGTTCGCGAAGTCGCGCGGCCATGATTTCCATCACATCTAGCGCGAAAAAGGGAGAATTCTGCACGTAATAGGTAAAACTGAAGCGATTGACCGGGGCAAGTTTTGTTGCTACCGTGGCCCGTGCCGCCGCGCTGCGCGGTCGATTATCCACAAGCGCCATCTCTCCGAAGATTTCTCCGGGCTCAAGTGTATTGATCACTTCTCCCCTCAGGATAATCTCCACCTCTCCTTCGACGACGACGTACATAAAGTCACCCGGGTCACCCTGGTTAAAGATTATTTCGCCGCTGTCAAAGGTTTCAATGTCCGTTGCGTCCCTGAACATATCGAGTGTGATGGCCATATTTGCCTCCTGATTAATATCCGTAGTGGCCTGGGTATGATAGCATCTCGGCGGCGCAAGAACCAAAAAAAGAACCCATCTCTTTTATATTAGTAGGGATACAGATTGATAACTTTGTGAAAGTTTGTTGCTCGGCGGTGGAGGCGTTATCCTGTGGCGCTTTTATAGACAGAAAGTGTTCGCTCCCGCGCTGCGGCGTGCTCGACAATTGGCGCCGGATAATCACGGCCGATAATGCACCCGGACTTTATCTGATCCTCACGAGACATAAGCCAGGGCTCATGGATATTTTTATCAGGTACGTTGCCTAACTCCGGCAGCCAGCGGCGAATGTAAATTCCTCGCGAGTCGAACTTTTTACTCTGTGTAATCGGGTTAAAAATGCGAAAGTAAGGAGCTGCATCAGTCCCTGTTCCCGCGGTCCACTGCCAGCCTCCGTTATTTGCGGCTGGGTCACCGTCGATCAAATGTTGCATGAACCATTGTTCGCCCAGGCGCCAATCGATAAGCAGATCCTTGACGAGGAATGAAGCGCTGATCATACGGGTCCTGTTATGCATCCAGCCGCTCTGTACAAGCTGGCGCATTGCGGCATCAACGATGGGATATCCGGTGCGTCCCTCCTGCCAGGCGCGCAGTTGTTTGCTGTCGTTTATCCACTGGACGTTGTCATATTTGGGATTGTAATTCGCACCACGTACGTGCGGAAAGTGGTAAAGAATATTGACGTAGAATTCGCGCCATATCAACTCGTTAAGCCACACTTCTGCCCCATCTCTCGCCGCGCTTGACGGTGCATTATTAATTGCCCGCACTGCCGCTTCGGCCGTCTCGCGAGCTGATATCATACCAAAACGCAAATAAGGCGACAGTTGTGAGGTGCCGTTTACCCCGGGTGTGTTGCGGCTCTGCGCGTAGCTGTATACCGCTGCCTCAGGACCACTCACAAATTGTGATAGACGGCGCCGCGCCTCGCTTTCGCCAGCTGGAAAGTTATGGGGAATCATGTCGCTCTCGCCTTGCGGAATTGCTAAGCTCGTCAGGTCATGGGGGACATCGATACGACCTGGCGCCGGCAGCAGATCCTCCTGCTGAGGCAGCGGCAGGGCCTTCCACGCTTTGCTAAACGGGGTAAAAACGGTATACGGACGCCCGTTCTTCTTTCGTATCAGCCCGGGCGGGTGAACAACCAGGCCTGGCAATAGCATCAGGGGCAGCAGCTGGCTTACGTGACCATCACGCCGCCGTGCGTAGGGCGAGAAGTCCTCTTCGGCGAAGATTACATCCGCGGCTGTTTCCTGAACCACGGCCGAAAGTTCATGCGCCGGATTGCCGCTTCGAACAATCAGCTGGCCCCCTCGCTGCCTGAGCTCGTGGTCCAGCTTTTGAAGGCCGTCGAATAAAAAGGAAACGCGTTTTGGACCAACATAGGGAGAATCAAGCAGCCCGGAATCGAGGATAAAAAGAGGAATAATCTTGTCTGCATGGTCTAATGCCGCGTGCAGCGCCTGATTTTCTCGCAGACGCAGATCGCGACGTATCCACCAGATTGCCGTTCGCTTGCTCATAACGTTGTCTGCGCGCGAAGCGCTAACTATTCAGTACGTCTTCCAACCACTCAACAATCATGTGCGCCTGTTCATCAAGGTGAACACTGGCTGACTCATAATAGGTCCTGATGTAATCTCGAACTTCGTTTTCAGTCAACCTGTAGCTGGTCATCAAGTAATGAATCCACTCCATCTCGCGGCTGAGGAGATCAATACTTGAGAATTTGAGCGCGGCCCTAATAATGCCCGCCAAGTCGAGATTGAGTTCCGCGAGTTGATCGGTAGGCTTGTTGGCCGCAGCGTAGCTGTTCCAGACAGTGGATTCAATGAGCGTGCGGCGCTTCTCGAACTGCTCCAGGGCTTCATGATGCCTCTCGTCGGCAGGTACAGCGGGCGGAGGAGTGGTTCGCCGATGAATCAATTGCTCTATTTTGCCGATCGCGCCTTCAATTGTCGGTCCCAGATAATGCGCAGAGATGTGCTCTCGAAGCTGTGGCATCATATTGAAGACAAGCCCACCATAACCAATCGACAAATCGTGGCCTTCTAGAGCGCTTGGTATGTCGACAAGTGACGCTGCTGTAGAAAGAAGCTGCGTGGAGACGATCAGCATATGCGGCCGAATTTGCGCTACAGTTTCTTCTAGCTCAGCAACAGGCACGTCGGCTCCCAGGTAAAGCACATCCCAACCGCGGCGGCGCAGCAGGTACGTCAGAAGCAGCGGACTAAAGACATGATAATCATCTTGAGCAGAAGCAATGATGATGCGCTCCGGGCGAATTGGCGGCGGTGCTGCGGCGATCAACATTTCCAGACGCTGTATGCTCAATGCCGACGTGAAATGTTCCTGCTGCACGGAGGCTTCACCGGCATACCAGAGTTCACCGACCTTACGAAGACCCGCCTGGATAAGCTCAATACTTACCACTTCAGGCGGAAAAAGTGCGAACGCGCGCGCCAGGACCTGCTCGGCCCTTGCCCGGTCAAAAGCCAGGCAGGCATCGATCCAGGCTTGCCGGAGTTCTTCGATTTCGCTGCCAAGCTCTGGCAAATCCACCTTTGCCGGTTCGCTCCCTTCTCCCGCATCAAGTTCAGTCAGGGGATCTTCTCCCTGAGCATCAAACGCCTTCCATAGTTCCACAGCATGGCTGATTGACATCCCTTCCGACTGTCGTGCCATCAGCCATTTCAACGTGTCGATATCGTGCTGTGAATATTGGCGGTGCCCCCCGGCCGTGCGCTGGGGACTTGGCATGCCATAGCGTCGTTCCCAGGCACGAATCGTCGGTGGTTTTAAACCGGTCTCCATAACTACAGCCTTTAAGTTATACAGCGGCGCGTCGAGATTGTTTGCAGTCTTGCTCATTGATATTCCTTGTCTAGTACCATGCGGGCGCAATCGGAATCTCCCCGGTATTGGGACTCACACAGTCACTGATGGTTAGATTCTACAAAACGGGTGAGTACTTGTCAATATTTTGTATAGATATTGTCTGCTGATAGACCAGGATCGGCCTACACGCGCCATTAGTGCACAATATATTGACAAAATATATACAAACTGTTATGATTGCTCTATCGCAAATAAAGTTTGGCCTGTTCCTTTGCGGATCAGGCGAGGGAATAACAAGGTGAACGCACAATGCGAATAGTGATTACCGGCGGAACAGGATTAATCGGTCGCGAGCTGGCGCGGAAACTGGCTGCAGACGGGTACGAAGTCGTCATCCTCAGTCGCAGCCCTCAGAAATATCGTGGAATGTTTGGTGAGCATATCCGCATTGCCCAATGGAACGGACGCTCCATCGGTGAATGGGTGAAGGAGATCGATGGCGCGGAGGCCGTGGTCAATCTGGCGGGTGAAAGCATCTCCGGGTCAAATTTCATTCCCGATCGCTGGGACACTGAAAAAAAACGGCGCATTCGCGAAAGCCGCGTCTCTGTCGGCCGTGTCCTGGTTGAGGCTGTTGAGACCGTTGAAAAGAGACCACAGGTCTTTATCCAAGCATCAGCCGTTGGCTATTACGGTTCGACTGCGGATGCGCTGATTACGGAATCCTCACCTCCCGGCGACGACTTCCTGGCAACGGTGGCGGTGGATTGGGAAGCATCGACAGAGCCGGTAGAGGCACTTGGCGTTCGCCGCGTGGTGGCTCGTATTGGCATTGTCCTATCCACCGAAGAAGGCGCGCTGCCCAGGCTTCTGTTTCCTACGCGTCTCTTCGCCGGTGGCTGGTTTGGCTCCGGAAACCAATGGTGGTCCTGGATTCACATTGCAGACGTCGTCGGGGCGATGAAGTTCCTGATCGAAAACGAACCGGCGCGAGGGCCTGTAAATTTAACCGCGCCGAAACCTGTCACCAACAAGGAGTTTGGCAAGGCGCTTGGTAGGGCCATGAAACGGCCGTCGCTGATTCCTGTCCCTGCATTCGCCTTACGAATAGCCTTAGGCGAGGTCGCCTCTACGGTTCTTGAGGGCCAACGGGTTGTTCCGCAGCGCCTGCTGGAAATGGAATATCCCTTTCTTTACGATGAAATCGACGAAGCGCTGAATGCCCTGCTGCATGAGCAGAACGGCGCAAATAGCCAGAAACAATTAATGCCGGCCTGAACCTGCGCAAAAAATAATCGTTGCATTTTGTTGCAATGATTGTCTGCTGTTGGGACCTGTTGAGGGAGATTTGAAAATATGGCTGGGTGCGGTTTTAGCACGGCCGTAGGCAAATATCCAGGTCCGGCATTCAACAGGCGGGAAATCTGTATAATCTCTCTCGATTAGTTGAAGCTCAGTTCGATTTGATGCCAGGTTGACATTTCTCTTTGCTGTTCTATAATCGACACTGGCTGGTTTGATCTTTAGGTCCTGGAATCTACCAGTAATTCTTGTCCAACAGGTCCCTAGATTAACGAAGCACATTCTCGTATTGGTTTAGTAACCAGCAATAAATGTCAGCCACAAAACTGAACCTGGCGACAGTATCGCCTGGACACCGGGGGATGCTCTAACGGTGCCCGAGTCCACATCAGAATCATCTGACCAACCTCCATCTACCGGCTTCGACGCTACCTTGTCGCAAGGAGGTTGCCCTTTACAATGTCGTAAGGGCGTTTGTTCCATCCGGTTATCTGTTCGCCTTCCTCAAAAAATGAGCCTCATTGAAGGCCTGGTCACTAACTCCTCATGACCAATCTGCTCATAGTTATCGCGACCATCACGGTCATGATTTTCTTCAACGCACTCTATGTGGCGGCTGAATTCGCAACCGTATCCGCGCGGCGCACCAAAGTCAGCCAGATGGCTGGCGCTGGAGACCGGCTGGCGGAGGCGCTGTTATCCTATTTGGAAGACAGCCAATCTCTCGATCGTTATGTGGCGGCATGCCAGATCGGCATAACCATTTCCTCCCTGGTATTGGGCGCCTACGGTCAGAATGCAATCGCGCAGGAGCTGGCCACGCCAATCGCCGCCTTGTTGGATCGATTCCCTTCTTTTGCAGGTATTCTGGGCGGCGATGGCGGTACCGCAACGTTGGTCCTCGCAAATACAATCGCAGTAGCGGTCGTTCTTTTCACCATCACTACTTTACAAGTGATATTTGGCGAGCTCTTTCCGAAATCAGTCGCTATTCAATATCCCGAGCAGATAGCCAGAAGCGTAGTCTGGCCGATGCGCATCTCGCTGAAACTGTTCGCGCCCTTGATCTGGCTGTTTAATGGCAGCGCAACACTCATCCTTCGTTTGCTGGGGCATTCGCACATGGAAGGCCACACGCATGCTCACTCGCCGGAGGAGATAGAAATCCTGGTCACGGAGAGCTATGAAGGCGGTCTGCTTGACGATATCGAAAGGCAGCTGCTGCGAAATGCATTTCGTCTGCGTAATTTGACGGCACGGCAGGTGATGCTGCACCGAACACGGATCGCTGCGGCTCCAGAGGACAGCGCCGTGCTTGACGTGCTCAATCTTGCTATAGATGCAGGCTATTCGCGCATTCCCATATACAAAGAGTCGATGGATGACGTTATAGGATTTGTGCATGTCAAAGACCTATATAAGCTCTATGCTGAAGGTGAGACGGATCTGCACAGTGTTATCCGCGATGTGGTGCTCGTACCGGAAACGATGCCGGTTAGCGACGTCTGGGACCTGCTAAACGATCGTCGGAAATATCTGGCTATCGTGTTTGATGAATTTGGCGGCATAGCCGGCATGATCACCTTTGAAGACTTGATAGAGGAAATCTTTGGTGAGCTGCAAGATGAATTTGATGATGAGATGGCCCTTGCCTCTATTGATAAAGAGGGCCGCATCTACTTGCGGGGCGATCTTCTGGTCAGTGACGTAAATGAATTTCTGGAACTGGATCTGCCAGTTGAAGCAGATACATTGGGCGGCCTCGTTTTTAGTGAATTGGGACGCCCTCCCGAAGAAGGTGATGAAATTGTCATCGGGGACACCAAGATCCGCGTGGAAGCCATGGAAGATCTTGGTGTACAGGAAGTATCACTGAAACTACCGCCAAGCGACATCGTGGCGCCTTATTCAGAGTGGGATGTGGTTGATCATGAGTAAGCTGATTCTCCTCTCGCTCACAGTTCCGGCGACAAGTTTCGTTTACATTCTTTTCAGTGCCGCGGAGGAAGGGCTGCCTTCGGTTACCACGCTCATTGTGCCGGTTATTGTTATCGGTTTGCTCATCCTGGCTAACGGGCTTTATGTTGCCTCCGAATTCGCCATTATCGGAGTCCGTTCGAGCCAGCTTGAGCAGATGGAAAACGAAGGTAATTCTAAGGCAGGCAATGTCCTTGAAATCATCGATTCGCGTCCCAAACAAGATCAATATATCGCTACCGCGCAGTTGGGCGTTACGATGGCTTCATTGGGCCTTGCCATGTATGGCGAGCCACGCATCTCGCACTTCATAGAACCCTATATGGAGACCTGGTTTGGATTGAGCGACGCGGCGACCAGGACGATTGGCTATTTAGTTGCCCTCAGTCTTTTGACTTACCTGCACGTGGTTATTGGTGAGATGGTGCCCAAGGCATTGGCCCTCATGGATGCATCGGGAATGGCCCTGCGCGTCTACCGCCCGATGCAGATTTCAGAGAAGATTCTGTCTGTTCCCGTGCGTATCCTCAATTCGATAGGGAATAAACTTCTGAAAATTCTTCATGTCCCACCGGCTCAAGGGCAGGCAAGTCTGCTGGCCCCGGAAGAAATTGAGCTGCTGGTTACTGAAAGTACGGAGGGTGGCCTATTCCTGGAGGAAGAAGAGGAGATCATCCGCAATATCTTTGACTTCAGCGAACGCACCGTCGGGCAGGTAATGACGCCGCGCACCAAGGTGCAAGCAGTACCCATTGATATGCCAAAGGATGATCTGATTAAGCTGGTGACGGAGAGCAGACACAGCCGGTTCCCTATATACGAGGGTGATCTCGATCATGTCGTGGGCATCCTGCATCTGAAAGATCTCATTCGCCAGACGATAAAGCCGGAGGCAAAGCTTGATCTGCGGCTCATCTTGCGGCCGGCTCCGCTCGTACCTGAAGATCAGCACATCGAGACGCTTCTGGGCGCTATGAAGCGCGCCAAGCTGCATATGGGGGTTGTACTTGATGAGTTCGGCGGCATGGCCGGCGTGGTGACTCTTGAGGATCTGATCGAAGAAGTGGTCGGGGAAGTGCGCGACGAATTTGATCTGGAACGTGAACCGTACGTTGAAATCGGCCCTGGCGTGTTTGAGGTCTCAGGAGATTATCTCGTCGACGATCTCACCGAAAAAATCTACCTGGGGGATGAATCGGAGCTGCCGGATGTTGAGACGGTCGGAGGACTGGTTGTTGCCGGATTGGGTCGACCACCAAGAGTCAATGACGAGGTGATCTACAATGATTCGGTTCACTTCATTGTGCTTGATGTCGATCGCCGGGCCGTTTCGCGTGTGCGAATTGAATATCCGGTTCCCAATGAATTCAACCAAGATAATAAAGAAGAGAACGGTTCACGGGACGGCAGCTAGTCAATTTCGGAAGCGGCGAATCCGGCAATGCCACTCTGTTCCGGTATCCCCAGAAATATCTCAATCCAGATCGTAGATATCACTGAATTTAGCTGTCACATAGCGGATAAAAGGCTCGTGACACAGCGGTTGGCCGGTGACGCGCTGCACTAATTCACGCGGGGTGAATTTACGGCCGTGTTGGTGGATGTTCTCTCCAAGCCAGGCGAGCAGGGCATCCGTCTTTCCCTCTGCCATTTCCTGTTCAATTTGCGGATTCTGAGCAGCGGCCGCTTCATAAAACTGTGCTGAGTACAGATTACCCAACGCATAGGTAGGGAAGTATCCGAAAGTCGGCCGTGTCCAGTGTATATCCTGCAAGACGCCTTCCGTATCGGTTGGCGGCACAACACCCAGTAGTTCGTCCATCTTATCATTCCAGGCCACAGGCAGATCGCGTACAGCAAGGTCGCCGTTCATTAATGCCTGCTCCAGTTCGAAACGCAGAATGATGTGGAAATTGTAGGTGAGTTCATCAGCCTCAACGCGAATGAAGGAAGGCTGGACTTTGTTGATCGCCCGGTAAAAATCTTCGACGGAATAATCGTTAAGCTGTTCAGGGAACATGCTTTGCAGCGGCAGGTAATAAGCATGCCAGAAACCACGGCTGCGGCCAACGATGTTCTCCATCATGCGTGATTGGGACTCATGAATACCCAGAGAGGTCCCGCGAGCCAGTGGTGTACGTGCCAGATCGGGGTGGGTCCCCTGTTCGTAAATGGCATGACCTGACTCGTGCAGGATGCCGAAGAGGAAGGGATTCAAGAAATCAGGATACCAGCGCGTGGTGATGCGCGCGTCATCGCGGCTGAAACTCGTAGCGAAGGGATGAACAACCGTGCCGATGTGGCCGCGATCGAGATCATAGCCGACTTTAGGCGCAATGAAGCGGGCAAATTGCTTCTGTTTGGCGATGTCGAAATGCTGGTGTAAGAAGCTGTCATCGACCTTGCTGCCACGTTCGTCAATCGCCTCCCGCAACGGAACGAGGTCGCGCTTGACAGCGGCGAAGGTTTCCCGTACCTCGGCCGTTTTCATATCAAACTCGTATTTATCAAGCAGTGCGTCGTACAATTCATCCTCATAGCCATAAAAGTCGGCCATCTCCTGACCCAGTTCCACGACCTGCTCCAACCACGGCCTGAACGCCTCAAAATCATTTTCTTCCCGGGCCTGAACCCAGGCCCCATGCGCATGGCCCCCAACTTCGCTAATACGAGCTACAAATTCAGACGGCAGTTTGCGGGCATTATCATAGGTGCGTCGCAGAAGCCTGATCAAGCTTGCCTCATTGCTGTCAAAAGGAGCATCCTCGACTTCCAGGGCGGCCGCTTCAATGAGCTCGCCCATTTCGTCTGCGGTAAACATGATATGAGAAAGGCGGTTCAGGGTTGTCATTTGCTGCACACGAGCCGTTATGCCGGCCCTGGGCATATTGGTTTCGCGATCCCAACTGAGGAGGGCGTTTGCCTTTTCAATATCGTTTATCTCGTAGACTTTTTCCAGGAGCTCTTCGTATTTGGTTGCCATTATCTTGTTCCTAACTTTGTTCCATGCGGCTGAGCCGCGTGCCAGTTGCGAATGAGCGCATTTTTCTCAACGATCGGTTTTGAGGGCGTGAAAAAAGACAGAGTTGAATCGACCCTTTTGCCAACCTGGCGGGAGATAGTCTAGCACAAACGACTGAATATCAAAGAATGTAAACATGCGCCAGAGCGCTCAAGGAAATCAGTATCGTTGAAGGTAACAGTGAACCTGTGAAGGGGTCACGATATTGCCAGCCCAGCACTTCGACGAGAATATAGTCGGCCACAGCCCAGAGCCCAAAGCAACCTGCCGCGATCAGCACGATGGCCAGGGCAATGCTGAGGACCAGGCAAGATTGGGCGCAGCCCATGCTGCTGGTGGGCATTGTACGAATCTTAGAAAAGCGGCCCATCGGCTTGCTCTGTGAAGGGCCCGCGGCTGGAGCGCGTGCTACCACGCGGCGGCTGTGTTCTACGACTTCACCTTGCCCATCACAGCCATATGCGGTGCAGTGATTGCCATTGGCCTCCCAACATGCTTGATGGTGGCGGCTGCCGTCCCGGGGGCAAATGACGAGCTTATCACCGTCGGCAAATTCTTGTTTGCAAAGCGCGCAGGTATCGCCCAGGAACGGGGAGGTGCTGTTAACAGGAACCGGCCTGATGAAGGATGGAGGAGACATTACGAGTCAGATAAAACCAGATGGGATGATTGAATAACAATTGGTGGTGCGGCAAATTCTCCCCCGGCTGAGGTCAACCGACCCTGATTTGATCCAGCAGCCACTGGAAGAAACGCTGTAGCAGGCCAGGACGGCGCATCGCTTCCACCTGTCGTTTTTGCTCTTCTTTGAGACGGCGCTCGCGGCGGTTCTGGGCGCTTGGGCTGTGACCGTTGGGGGAAGGCTGAGGAATGTCGTCGTAGTTCAGTTTCAGGGCGGGGCCCAAATCACGGCCGTAAATATGATAGGTGTCGTGCCCGCAGCCCAAAATGGCGCATTTCCCGCCGCTTTGTTCCCAGCAGGTCTTGTGGTACAGGGTGCCGCAGCTGGCGCAGACAATGGGAATCAAGGCGTCGCCATCCAGGTTTTTCTCGACGGCGCTGGCGCAAATTGGACAGTGCAGACTGAGCTGGTTAGCCTCGGTGATATCATTTTCCGTTATGCGGATAAACTTATTCGTTTGCTCATCCATGACAGTTAAAGCGTAAAACGTAATATACAAAAGGTCAAGATCCGGCGAGTGGATCTTATCCTTCTAATACGCTTTGTTCAATTGAACTTTCCTTACGTGCTTTACCAGGATCCAGCCGCCCAGGGAGGCCAAGCAAAATCACAACGTCTTACCTCTGTCTTGTGGCGGTCCCAGCAGAAAAAGCCGCTTGTACGCGCGCGTGGATCAAGGACCATGGCCACATGCCAGATCTGTGTGAAGAAATTCTGGTGAATGAAGAGGTCCATGCCGGAAAGAAATATGCCAAACCCGGGATGGGTATGGTACCAACCGACCATTACGGCCGTTTCATCAGGGTATTTTTCGGCAAGGGTATCATTCAGGTACCGCCAGCTCTCCGGCGTGTAGGTGACGCTGGCTCCCTGCATCACTGTGTGGCGGGCCACGATGGTATCAAAAATATGCACCACGTAACGGCCGTCTGGCTGTTTCTCAGGACGGCCCCCGATCAATACGCCGGCAACTTCGCGGTTTTGACTGCTGAGCGCGTGCGCCTGGGCAGCCCTGAGCGCCGGCTCGTCGATCAGTATATCCACGGCCGCCCAGGTTGGGTCTCCCAGTGGAAGCCGCCCGCCGGCAACGCGCACACGCGCCTGGCTGGGAATGATCTCGGCGGCTGCGGCTTCTTCGGCGATCTCCTCTTCGATTTCGGGATAAACCAGCTCTGCTTCGGCCACGGCTACATCCGGGTCGCCGGATTCGTCCGCGACTTCGGCCGTTACCGGGCCGCCGGATTCTGTTTCTATCTCGCCGGCGGCTACCGCCTCAGCAGCAGATTCTTGCCCTTCGGCCACGGCTTCTTGTTGCACATCCGCTTCATCATTTTTCTGAACGGCCGTGTCGCCCAATTCTTGTTCCTCAAGAGGCAGCAGGAGGTTGAACTCCTGCCAATCATCAGGGCCTTCGATATCTTCGTTGATCAGTTTGACTTCGAGCAGAACTTTTTCTTCCGCGTCCAATTCGGGAAGATAAATAGATTCATATGCATCCCAGACGTCAGCCTGCAGCGCCTCGGCATAGCGTTCGAGATCGGCCAGCGTGCAATCTCGCAGCGGCTTCAGTTTGCCATCCAGATCGACAACATCCGCCGGGTAAAGGGTCAGGGTCAGCGTGACAGACTCTTCTGTATTTGGCAGAGAAATGGTTATCTGGGCAGCGTAGTTCATGTCACTTTGTTCACTCATAGTTCGATCAGGGAAAACAGGTTCATTCAAGTATCCTGCTCAGCGAGTCGTCAGGGAGTTAATTCAAGGCCCAACTGGCAGTTGGGACTGGCAGTCAGTTTGATGTTGTTGTTATCTACGGCAATCAGGCGCAGATCGTAGGCGCCTGGCGGCCATGATTCCGTATCCCAGAGCGCCAATTGACCCAGTTTTGTCGAACCGCGATAGGAATCAACCGTCGTCCATCCGCCTTCCATGGCCGCTGGTCGCGCGTCGACTTGGTAGCGGTTCACGTCCGGCAGCAGCGCCGTGCCTGTAATATCCACTCGTTCGCCGATCCTAAAACGCTGGCCGGCCAGGGGGGAAAGAATACGCAGGCGCGGATCGGGACACAGCGCGGCATTACTGTCCGCCAGGGCGACATCAGCCAGGCCAACGACCATATTTTGCAGGCGATCCACTTCTCTTGTCAGAGGCATGACCCAGCCGAAGAGCAAAACGACTGTGAGCAGCAATCCCAATGCCGCCAGCCCATAGGCCACGTAAGTCGCCAGAGCCGGTACGGCAGGCGGGCTGTTAGCAGGTAAGTAAACGCCGCTTATGCCACTGCCGTATTGTTCGCCGCCGCGGTATTCATAAGGATGATCCCAGACATCTGTGGGGACTACATTCCATTCAAGAACCGAGGTGGGTTCCAATTCCATTCGCTCGTAAAAACCGGCGATGGGTACGAGTTGCTTGTGTCTCCAGCCGAAGAAGCTGGTTTCTTTGCGCAGCGGATCAACAACCATGCCGACATGCCAGGGCATGGTAAATGCGGCGCTGTGGACGACTACATCGTCACTGGAGTAAAAGACGCCGAGATTTGGATGGGTGTGGAACCAACCGACGATATCCAGGTCGGGATAGCGCCGGGCGCGATCTTTGTGAAGCTGCGACCATGCATCGGCCGTGAAGGTGAAATGGACGGGTCCATGATCTGCCGTGACCGCAGGAATCGCCGCCCGCACGTCGAGGTAGATGTCGGTATCGTACTGGTAGGCGCGGCCCAGCAGTGCGCCGCCAACTTCACGCTCCAGATCGCTGTAGCTGTGCGTGGCGATCTGTTTCAGGGCTAACTGCGAAAGAAAAACCGTCACCTCGCCATCGAGCGGATCCTGGCCGTGTAGCAAACATTCCTCTTCCAGGCCGGGCGGCTGCCGTTCGGGCAGCATTTCGATGCCTGAATCCCGCGGCGCTACATTCGAAGAGGCATGATTATCTTCAAGCTGCGGTTCTGACGGTGGCTCTTGTTCAGAGTAAGTTGATGCCGAGGTCATCGGATTCTTCTTCACCAAGGATGATCATATCCGCGACTGACTGGCCTTTCAGTTCCCGGTCATCAATAGGAAACAACCCCTTATTTCGCAGCGCCCAGGTCGCCGCGCGCGAATTCATGGGATCGCGCGGGTCGAAGTTCTTGTATTGGACCATTTCACCGAGCGTCAGCAGCAGCTCGTCCAGGGTCTTCGCCGGCCACCAGGCGCCGATACAGACTGCCCCGGTCACATGAATATTGGGGTGGTATATGGGCGTCAGCCACTTAAGCTGCGGCTGCTTGAGTGGATATTCAGAGTGCAGATAGATGCTCACATCATGAGATTCGCGATAGACCGGTTTGCCGGACGGCGTCACCTTTTCGACGCCGCGGCATGTGAAGCGAATCAGATATTTCTCTACCGGTTCACCCTCTGTTGCCACTATATGAATAAACTCGCTGCGATCGACCAGATCACGTATCCGGCTGTAATCGTTGCGCAGCCGGGTTTCGCGAATGTCAAATGCCATGTCGGCTTCCTCGAACTTAGAGTACAGAATCAGGTAGGATAAAGCTGGCCAGTGAGGCTCTCTTTACCCACGTAAACAAACAAGAACTCTGGCGGCGCGCCATCAGGAACAGCGCCGACGCAGAGTTCAAATCTATAGGACAGTTTTTCAGCCTGCGGTTACTTCGGGGAACAGGCTCAAGATGTCGTCTTCTTTGACGCCGGCATCGCCCAACGATTCTTCGTCGCCCAGGCGTTTGCCAGATGCACGGTGATCCAGGCGGTAGGTAATGGGATTGGCGCCCTGACTTGTGGGCAGGCCCATCTTGCTTACCAGCGCCGGAATGAGACGCCGCATCGGGACATCGTCCGGCAGCTCAACCGGGGTTTTCTTTGAACCTGTAGGATCGTAAATGATTACTTTGGTACTAGCCATTTGAAAAAAGCCTCCAAACTTTTTGTTGTCGTAGATATTACACTAATTATTACGTAAGACGTCAACTTTAGTTGCGAGCGGGTTGTTTTATGTCACCCGGAGCTCAGACGTTTCACATTCAAGGTTATTATGATTGTTTCGCCAGATCGTGTTATTAAGTGAAGCGCAAGAAGGTTTCCTTGTCTCCAGTCAATTCCAGATAAACATGGTTTTTCGTTCCCCGGGCGCGAATAATGTCCAGGGGGGGCACGTCAATCTCGGCCAATGTGCGGTCGAGAAAATCTTCTTCGCCGGTGATGCGATGGGTAAGCACAAGGTCGCGCGGGCTGCCGCACGTGGGACAGGTGGTTTCCCCTTCGAAGAGACGCGCCATGCGTTTGAACACAGGCGTTTCTTCCTGGCAGTTGTTGCAGGCCATGGCGACGACGAGTTCGCCGCTGAATTCCAGACTTGCTTCTTCGCCAAGCTCTTTGCCGGCAATCGCCAGAAGTTCGGCCAGCGTCGTTTTGTCGCTGCGCACATCGGGACGTTCGATGATCGGCTCAAGGCGCGAATGGCTCATGCACATCTCTTTGACAGGATATTCAGTGGTATAGATATCGTTTGTCAGGCCGTTAATTAACAAGCCCTTTCCCGGCTGTACTTCCATGCCGTGAATTAACTTCAACGCTTCCTGAGTCTGGAAGGCAGCGACAATCGATGCACTGGTGGGCGTGGTGGCTACCTTGCCCATGAGCAGGTTGTCGCGCGCCAGGAGAGGGCATGAATAACGCAGACCGATCATCTGATAATCATGGTCGGTGAGGGTGCATTCGTAACAGGCGCCTTCTCCAGGCCAGAATACGCGCACAATGCCCATTAACTCCTGGATGGCGCCGTCGACCCAGGGACGGTTGATGGCCCAACTGCTGCGGTTGATGGAGAGGCGCGCTTCGCGATTGTCGAGACAGCCGATAATGGCATCGACATGGCGGAAAACGCCAAGCCCCATCTCGAAATTGATGTCGCCGTGCCACGCTCTTACGTTGACGTCGGGATTGAGATCTTTGACGGCTTCGGCCGCGGCATCAACCTTGCGACGGCCGTTGTCGGACTCGCGGAAAAGGACTGAGCGGCTGAGGTTGCTGTCTTCGATGGTATCGAAGTCGGCAATCAAGATATTGCCAATGCCCATCAGGGCCAGGTTCTTGATGACCTCATTGCCCAGGGCGCCGGCGCCAACGACGAGGACAGTCGCATTGCGCACGACATCCTGCTTCCACCAGCTTATATAGCCGAATGTATGGTAACGATCACTGTCGGGATCGGTGATTACAATAGTTTCTGTTTCTTCTGCCATGCGATGTACTTCAGTCTGCCTAAAACAAACACCTCATCTGGTCTTGTTATTTTTAATATTGGCAAATAAACCAGCGGCCAAAATACCTGGCACGCTCAGCCCAGTTTGGACACGAAGTTCTGTGTCAGTATCAGGGTACCGCTCTCGTGATATGCCGCGCCAATGCCCACGTGGGTCCAGATAGGATTCAATAGATTGCCGCGATGGTTGGTCAGGCGGCGCGGCTGGTTCATAAATGCATTGTGAATCTCGTAAACGCCCTGTTCGCTGTGGCTGGCGGCGCCGTAGACGACGCCGATATTTTCGCCGCAGGCGACATAGGCGATGTCCTGCAGGTCAAGACGTCTGGCTAATTTGATACCGTCAGGTGACGTGTGGTCGACATAGCCGCGTTTGAGCATGTCCATGGAATGACCGCGGGCAACGGCCGCCAGACCCTCATGCCAGCGCAGATTGGGACCGCCGAGCCACTTTGGCAGGTGCGCCTGCCGGGCGCTGTTCACTAACCCAAACATCAGTGTTTCCAATTCGACAAGATTGGGCGTGTTAAAGTGCTGCGGCGGGGCGGCGGCCAGGTCTTCCTCGGTGATGCGAATCAGAGAGCTGCTTACCCGCGGGGCTGACGGCGAGACGTCAGCGGCGCCAATGCGGATCACGGCCGGTGCCGGCGGATTATCGCGCGCCTCTTCCAGCAGGTGTTCGATGTCTTCTTCAGTCAGCTTCAGGCGTTTATCCATAAATAGCGACCGGTCAGCCGGCGGGAAGTGTGCGGCCAATCCACGATTTGCCGGGAATCTTGTCCTACAAGTTTGATGCCTTCGTCAGCTGGTGGAAGAAGGGCAGCGTGAAGCGCGTGCGATCGGCGTTGAGCGTAACCGATTTGCGCTCCGTTTCACCCCCCAATTCGCGCGGCCAGATG
Source organism: Promineifilaceae bacterium (SeqCode) (assembly GCA_046259725.1). GTDB lineage: Bacteria > Chloroflexota > Anaerolineae > Promineifilales > Promineifilaceae > JAACFF01. Next base: position 22,146 of record JBJYWZ010000348.1, read on the forward strand.
ACGTCTACATCGTAGGTCAATCCCGTATCTTCAGGCACGGGCAGCACGCATGAGAAATTGCCCTCACGCGAGGTCGTGCCGGCGACGTAGCTGCGAATGCCTTTGCAGCCCACGCGTACCTGTAAGCCATAGAGCCCGGGGCCGTCAGGATATTCCTGGACCACGACATAGAGCTTCGTCTTTTTCATGCCCTTTTTGCCACGGCCGAAGCGTTTCTGGATCGACTCGCTGAAGGCGGAGCCGGAAGCGACGGCGGCCTCAGGCGTGACGATACGCGTTGTCGATGGCGCGGGCCGCTCGGTCCCACTGACCTGGATTGGCGCGCGGTAGGTGGACGGCCGGGTTTCATCGTCCGTTAGTTCGCCCGACGTGATGGTAATAGGATCGCCGCGGGTCACGCTTGTTGACTGTTCGCCGCTCTCGGGATCGACATGCAGCGTGTCGGAGGAAACCTCCGGGTAGTTGACGGGGATCGGTGGGCGGTAATGAGGCGGCAGCGGCGCAATTGTGCCGTCCGCCTGGAGATCGTCAATGCCGGGCACGACGCCTGCCGCAGCGCCGCCAGAATATTCCAGCCGGCGGCTGAGCTTATCGCGTTCGGTGGCGCTGCGCTGGACCTGGCTGCGCACGAAGTAGGCGGCGCGCTTGAGGACCTGGCCCGCCGGGCTGTAGGTCTCGGGCGGAGAAGCGGGATCGAGTTGGAAAAGCGGGTAACCGCTCTTCCAGGCGTAGGCGGCGATGCTGAGCGAGAGCCAATTTTCAATGTCGCCTGCCTCGCCCGCGCGCTGCGCGGCGCTGGTGGCGGCAAGTGCAGCGACGGCCTCATTTTCCGCCAATTCGCTGTCCTGCAGCAGATCGTATAGGGCGACGCGCACGGCCGCTTCATTTTCCATCAAGCGGTCGAAGGCATGCCTCGTGGGATCGTCCAGGAGATCGGCGGCGCGCAGCAGGGCCCGGGCGCGCGACCCGGTAAAGTCGGGCACGGATTCTTCGCTGCGGTTCAGGTCGGCAATTAGCCACTGCTCCAGGCGCCCGGCGAAGAGCAGCAGATGATCGGTGTCCGGCTGTATCTGAACCAGATATTGGGCTTCATCCTGCATTGGTAGTACCTCGCGTTTCAGTGAACAGTATTCAGTAAACAGTTTTCAGCACTGTTCACCGTTTACTGTTCACTTATTCACTGTCCTTTAGATACCTAGTCCGGTCTCCAGTTCGTGCAGACCTTCCCAGGTGCGCATGAGGGCCTCGAGATCGGAGACGGACTCCAGGTCGATCTCCATCGCCGCGCGCAGCTCGGGATCATACAAGTTGCGATCGTGCTGCTTGAGCATGGGTTTCACCAGGTAGTTGTTGAAGTCGCGCTCGGCCTTAGTAGCCTCGAGCCAGAAGAGGCGGCGCAGGCGGGGCAGCAGCTCGTCATCGGTGAAAAGGTCCTGCACAATATGGTCGAAGATGCGGTTGACCTTAACGGCCACGTCGTCGAGTTTGTCGGCATAACTCATTTCCAGGTCAACGGCTGATGGCGTATCACCACCTTCGCCGAGGAAGCTGATGTCGAAGTCGGGCTGAGCGGGCTCATCGAGAATGTTGATCGAGACTTCTTCCTCTTCGGCCGTTTCTTCGGCCGCGCCCTGCGCACTGCTGGCGGGCGCCGGCATCATTTCGGCGATTTCCCGGCGCACACGTTCGGGACCGTAGAGGGCCACATCGAGCAGCCGCTCGCTGGAGGGTAGTGCCAGCTCGCGCTCTCCTGCTTCAAGGCGCGTGTGCACGGAGCGGTCAGCGCTCATGAGCTCGTACATGGTGGCCTGCTGGACCATGTGGCGGAAACTCTCGGCGACACGACTGATCAGCTCCTTATAAGCTTGATCCAGATCCATGGGCTCGTCGGAGGAGACCCCGGGCAGCGAATAAGTGTACTCGCGGTCGTAGGTGGCGCGCTGCAGGCGAGAGAATATCTCGTGCGCTTCCAGCGTTCGCTGCAGTTCTGCGGCGATCACATCGGCCAGTTCGGGCGTGAACTTGGAGACGGACTCCTGCATGGCCAGCTCGACCTGGAAGAGGATGCGCTTGATGGGAATCTCAATGCCGCTGGTGCCCCAGATGAGGTTGTCATAGGTGACATCGCGGTCATCCCAATATTCGGTTCCGTAGCTTTCCAGCAATGTTTCGACTTCGCGCTGGATGGCGTTTTGCACCATGCCCTGGATGCCGTTCAGCGTCGGCCGCAGGAGCGTGCGGAATCGTTCGTCGCTGTTGGTGCGCGCGCTTAGCTCAAGCAGGGCGTTGTGAAAAGCGCGCGGCAGGTCTTTCTGCTGGCGGACGAGCACATTCTCATAGCGGCGTTCCTGTAACTGTTCCCAACTGGTAGCGAAGGGAGGCTGGACGCCGCGGGCGGCGAGCTGCCGTTCGTAATAGAAGCGCAGTTCCTGCAGGGCGTTGCGAATGCGCGTGGAGGCTTCGCGAAGCTGGCCGCGGACGCGCTCGGTGTTGATGAATTCGACCAGGCTGTCGCGCAGAAGCGGCACTTCGCTGAGGGCGAGCAGGGCCTCTTTTGTATCCGGCGCGAAGGGGTCGGACAGGTCTACAGGGCCCAGCTGGTCCTTGAAGACTTTCAGGATGCGTTCAGTCTCGCTGGCGAACTCCTCGGGGGCGTGATCCGGATCCTGAAGGTAAAGGGCGGAAGGAGCCATGATGAGGAAGTACGGCCGGTTGTGGCCGCGATCCTGATAGCGTTCCCAATAGTTGGGGGCGATATAGCGAGTGACTTCCTTGACTTCGAGCTCAGCCTCCGGCAGGCCGGAATTGAGGCGGTCGAAGGCCTGGCGTACATTGGCGCCGTTGACGGCCAGGAAGACCTTGGCCGCGGCTTCATCGAGGTCACCGCCAGTGAGGCCGAAGAGGCGCTTTTCTTTGATCCAGTTGACGGCCGAAAGTGATTTCATCTCGTCGACACGCTGGCGGCCGGCGTCGGCCACAAGAACGATCATGGCGTCTTCACGCTTCATCTCTTCGAGGGTAATGGCTTCGTGGAGGCGCATGCCGGCTCCGAGGCCGGGCACGTCGACGATGCGCAGGTAACCGTTCATGAGCAGGTTGGGCACGCCGGGCTGGGGATGAATGCGGAAGGTCGCGGACTTGATCAGGCGAATCTGGCGCTGATCGCTGCCTTTGAAAGCGTCTTCTCGCAGGTGTTTGTAGGAGTTTTCGTCCTCCAGGGAGAGGTTAATGGGCGGCGGCGCATCGAGCTTGTAGAGCTCCTTGTTATTTTCATAGGAGGCGATACAGTCGAGCAGGATCTCGAGATATTCGTCGCGCTCCGTCTTGGCACTGTCGGAGCCTTCCTCTATCAGGGCCCTGATGTCCTGTTCGGCCTGCTCGCGCTCGCCATCGTTGGTGATGTCGAAGCCGTCGATTTCGGCCAACTGGCAGAGGCGGCGCACGCGCTCGGCGAACTCGTCTTTGGTCCAGTAGGTGAGGACGAGTGATTCAGGCTCGTTTTCGTCAGCCTGTTCGATGTAGACGATGGTTCCGGTGACGGCCGTGACCGCGCCTGTAGGCAGTAGATTGCGGCCCAAGAGCCCGTTGATGAGGGTGCTCTTGCCTACGCCGGTTCCGCCGAAGAAGACGAGGGTGTAGGTGCGCTGGCCGAGAATCTTCTGTGCCTCGTCGATATTGAACTGGGCATCGGGTACGGCGCGAATAAGATAGTCGCGGGAGCGATCGATGGACTGCTGCAGGTCGATCCACGTTTCGACCTGGGTAGGGCTGATATGGGGCAGCGCCTCAAGGGATGCGCGCAGTTCGGCGTATTTGTCAACTTTTTTAGCACTCATCATGTACTTCCTTTATTTGTATTTTCGCGTTTGAAACACACCAAGTATAGACCGGACAATGCCTTTTTTACCTTATTTAGCTCGACCTTTGGGGAAGAACTAACGCAGCGCTCAAAGAGATTTGCCGGGTCTGCCTCAGTTATGGTCTATTCTATATGATAGCAAATGTGTCAATTCATTTAGCTTTACGCAGAGGGTGGGGGAAAGTTGCAGAAGCGGATGTGGGATGTGGGATGTCGGTTTTCGGATGTGGAGCAATGCGGAACGGGGATTGGGGAGTGCGGAGTCGGAACAATCTGATTGAAAACAGTCATTGATCAATTGCCAATGGGCCGTGGATGGGGCGGCGTGTTAGAATGGCCTGGATAAGGAGAGATATGGCAATGAGCATTAAGAAGGTTTGTATTGTGGGGGCGTCGGGGAAGCTGGGGCAGTATATGGTGCAGCATGCGCTGGATCGCGGCTATGAAGTGGTCGGCGTCTGCCGGGAGAAGAGTGTGGACAAGCTGGATGCTTTTAAGGAGCGGATAACGATTATCCCGGGGGCGACGAATGACCGCGCGGTGATAAAGAGGGCGGTGGCGGGCTGCGACGGCGTGCTGACGGTGCTGGTTCCTTTTGGTGAGGATTATTCGTCAGGTACGGCGCAGGCGGTGTTGGATTACGCGGAGCCGGGCGCGCGCCTGATCTTCTCAACGGGCTGGCATATTTCGATGGACGGCAAGGATAAATATCCGCGCAGTTTTCAAATGCAGGTGAAAGCGGCGACTTTGTTCGGGAAGTTGTTTCGCGTGGTGCGCATCGACGACCAGGAAGAAGCGGCGCGGCGGATTTTTGCCAGCGATACGCTGTGGACAGTGGTGCGCGGGAGCGACCTGGAGGAAGGGGAGAGCCAGGGGCTGCCGATGTGGAGCCAGCACGTGGGGGATCCGATCCTGGAGAGTAATTTGACGCGGCGGGTGGACTTCGCGCTGTTTATGGTTGAAGCGCTGGAGAATGATGCGTTGATTCATGAGGCGCCAGCGATTGTGGGGCGGGAGACGGAGTCGGCGAGGATGTATGGCAGTGAACAGTAAGCTGACCCGTGAGCTCCCGGTGTTTGGGCGTTTAACCGCGTTTTGTTTTTCTATTTC
>JBJYWZ010000349.1:0-1874 GCA_046259725.1 Promineifilaceae bacterium (SeqCode)
AGCAGTTCGATCTTGTTGATCTCATGCGAGGTGCGGAATCCGTCAAAGAAATGAACAAACGGCACGCGAGCGCGCAGCGTCGCCGCCTGCGAAATCAATGCGAAATCCATCACTTCCTGAATCGAATTGGATGCAAGAAATGCGAAACCCGTATTGCGCGCTGCCATGACATCGCTGTGATCGCCGAAAATCGAGAGCGCCTGCGCGGCGACCGAACGAGCGGCTACGTGAAATACAGCGGTAGTCAGTTCGCCGGCGATCTTATACATGTTGGGGATCATCAGCAGCAGACCCTGCGAAGCCGTGAAAGTGGTTGTTAATGCGCCGGCCTGCAGCGATCCATGAACCGCGCCTGCCGCGCCACCCTCGGCCTGCATTTCTACTACCAGAGGTATTGACCCCCAGATATTGGTCTGACCCTGCGCTGAGAACTGGTCAGCCCATTCTCCCATCGGGGAGGAGGGTGTGATGGGATAGATGGCAATCACCTCATTGAGCTTGTGGGCCACCCTCGCCGCAGCTTCGTTGCCGTCCATCGTCTTAAAAACTTTAGTCATTTCGGACTCCTTTACAGCTTGTTAGCAGGTCAGCAAAAGGCTTGCCGGCCGAAATGCCGGCAAGCTGAACTGCTGACAAGCTGAAATGCTGACTAGCTATTTGTCGGCCAGTGCCGCGTGCGCCGCTGCCAACCGGGCGATCGGAACACGGAACGGCGAGCAGGAGACATAATTAAGGCCAAGTTCATGGCAAATAGCGATGCTTTTGGGATCGCCGCCATGCTCACCGCAGATGCCGATTTCAAGGTCTGGGCGCGTCTTACGTCCTAACTCAACCGCGATCTGCATCAGTTTACCAACGCCTTTGGCGTCAATGGTGGCAAACGGATTTTCTTCAAGAATATGCTGCTGCAAGTAATCCATCAAGAATCCAGATTCTGCGTCATCACGGGACACGCCGAAGGTCGTCTGTGTCAGGTCATTCGTGCCGAAGGAGAAGAACTGTGCGACCTCGGCGATCTCATCGGCCGTCAGGGCCGCGCGCGGGATCTCAATCATCGTTCCGAACTTGTATTCGACATCCAATCCCTGTTCTTCCATTACTTGCTTGGCAACCGCCTCAAGTGCCGTCTGCTGGACCTTGAGCTCGTTGACGTGAGATATAAGCGGGATCATAACCTCGGGATGTACGTCGACGCCTTCTTTAGCCACGGCGCATGCGGCTTCAAAAATGGCCCGTACCTGCATCTTCGTTAGTTCAGGAATCAAGATACCCAGGCGCACACCACGCGTACCCAGCATGGGGTTCATTTCACGCAGCGCTTCGACGCGCTCCAGGTAATCTTGTTTCACGCGAATCTCAGACAGAGCGGCATCAATTTCGCTTAGCGTGTGGTAGTGCTGCGTGCGCACCTTAAGGTCGGCGAGGTCCTGTACCAGTTCCTCATAGGATGGCAAGAACTCGTGCAGCGGCGGGTCGATCAGGCGAATAATGACCGGATAGCCGTCCATTGCCCGGAACAGACCTTCAAAATCGCCGCGCTGCAAGGGCAGCAGCTGCTCAAGGGCTTCGTTGCGATCAACAGTCGTCTTGGCCATGATCATCTTCTGCACGATAGGCATACGTTCCGCTTCGAAGAACATGTGCTCGGTGCGGCAGAGGCCGATGCCCGTTGCGCCGTATTCGCGCGCGCGTTCCGCGTCACGCGGGTAGTCGGCATTCGCCCAGACACCCAGTTTGCGAATTTCGTCCGCCCACTCCAGTAACTTAATCAGATAAGGGTTTTTGATATCGGGAACAACCGTATTCAATTTGCCCAGGTAGACAATGCCCGTGGTGCCGTCGAGAGAAATCCAATCGCCTTCTTTGACGACCAG
>JBJYWZ010000350.1:0-17811 GCA_046259725.1 Promineifilaceae bacterium (SeqCode)
CGTACCTATCGTACGTTAGCGGAGAGGGCGGGATTCGAACCCGCGACCCCTTTCGGAGTACACGATTTCCAATCGTGCGCACTAGACCAACTATGCGACCTCTCCGAGACTTCAAATTATAGCTGCCGCTGGACAAGCTGCCAATTACAGGGACCCCTCCTTAAGAAAGCGCCTAAGCCGTATCCCGCGTAAGTTTAAGGGTTGGTGAAGGGACAATGTTCTATCAGCCGCTCACCCTAGAATGGCAATAGCAACTGCACGGCAGCCACATAGGGCATTAATTTCCATGGTAACATGCGGTGGGAGGATTAAATATGCTAAAAAGAATTTTATCGCGACGCGAAGACGAGAGAAATGCAAAAGATTCCGGTCGCCTGCCGCCCGGACAGTCATTGACAAACAAGTTCCCCGTGCTGCACTATGGCGCAGTCCCGCGCCCCGATCTCTCCACCTGGGACTTTCGTGTTTTTGGCCTGGTGAAGGAAGAAAAAAGATGGGATTGGGCGGCCTTTAATAAGCTGCCGCGAACTAAGATACGGATGGATATCCATTGTGTAACGCGCTGGTCCAAACTGGATACGGACTGGGAGGGCGTCTCCGTGGCAACGTTGATCAATGAAGGATTCATCGAACCTCTGCCCGAAGCGAAGTTTGTGATTCAACACTGCGAGGCGGGATATACGACCAACACGCCCCTGGAATTGGTGCTGCAGGATAATTTCTTGCTGGCCACCCATTATGCCGGTGAGCCTTTATCCCCGGACCATGGTTACCCACTGCGGGCCGTCGTCGGTAGTTTCAGTGATCGCCGGGAATCAAAGACAGCCTATTTTTGGAAAGGTGGTAAATGGCTCAGGGGATTGGAGTTTAGCGCCGCTGACCAACCGGGCTTCTGGGAGAAGTATGGCTATCATAATGATGCCGATCCCTGGAAGGAAGAGCGCTTTGCCAGGTAATCAAGGTAAGAAAAATGGACAAATGGGCCGGCAATACCGGCCCACTATCGTTAATCAGTTTGTTCGCCTATCTTGACGGTGAGCGTTTGAATTTCACCACCACGCACGATTGTCACCGGCGTCTTTTCCTCAAAGTTGGCATTGGTCAGTTCAGCCAGAAGATCCTCATGGCGTCTGACTTCTGTCGACCCTACTTTGACGATCGTGTCTCCTATTTTGAACCCTGCGTCGTCGGCCGGGCTGCCTGGCTCTACGGCAACGATCAGTAGGCCTGTTTTCTGGCCCAGCTCCGTTCGAATTTCTTCTTGCAGGCGCACGATCTGGGTGCTGACCCCCAGGTAGCCGCGGCGTACACGGCCGTGCTGCAAAAGTGCTCCCAGGACTCTTTGCAGCGTGGACACCGGCACCGTCATGCTGGCTCCGTGCCTGAGACCGGATGTATTGAGACCGATCAATGAGCCGTCCGCAGCAACCAGGGCGCCGCCGGAAAAGCCCGGGTACATCAGTACATCGGTCTGGATGTACTTGTCGGCCTGACTGCCGCCTTGCGGATTTCGGCCGGAACCGATGGCGCTGACGACGCCAAGCGTTGCCTGAATCGAAGCGCCAGGACGGCCAAGTGCCAGTGCAAGGCTGCCCACTTTGAAATGCTCATCGGCCGCGGCGCTCAGTACCACTAGTTCCGAATCCTCGACTCTTAACAGCGCGATATCCGTCGATGGATCGCGTCCAACCAGCTGCCCGGCAGCCAGGGTTCCATCCGCCAGGCCGATGCCGATCTTATCATCTCGCCGCAGTACATGATTGGCGGTTACGATCAATCCGTCTTTTGACCAGACAAAGCCGGATGCCGGAAATCGCCTGCGAGCGTCAACACGTACGATGGAAGCAGAGGCGGCCTCCACTACATCTGCCAGATTATTAGAAACATCTTCGAGAACTGTCATGATTTCTCCTTCGCGATTGACCTGTTGTTGCCTTCCCCATCAGAGGATTCCTGGATCGTGGACAAATCAAAGGTTTCGCGTTTAGCGCCAATATTCAGTTGAAGTTTATAGGAGCGGGCGACTGCCGCCCTCGGAAGAAAGATGAGGTGCCTACCTGGAAAAATGGCTAGGTTAGTCAGAGCACAATAAAGCCGAGTCGAGTGGCCGTGACCACGGCCTCGGTACGGCTTTGTGCATCAAATTTGGCGAGGAGCGCGTTTACGTGGAACTTTACGGTATGTTCGCTGATGCCAAGCGCATTGGCAATTGCGCGGTTGGTCAGGCCTTCGGCAAGCAGCTGCAGCACCTGCAGTTCTCGTGCCGTCGGGGCTGCATGAAGGTCATCGGCGAACCGAGGAGGCGCAGGAAGCAGCGCCGAGCTTATGGCGCGATCAAATACTACCAGCCCCCGTGCGACGGCCGATACCGTCGCCAGCAGTTCGTCTGCCTCGCTTTCCCTTGACAAAATCGCTTGGGCGCCCGCAGCCCACGCTTCGACCGCCTGATCTTCATTGGCAACCAGAGAAATAACCGGCAGCTCAAGCTCCCAAAAGTCGAATCCATCCAGATTGCCAGATTCCCAGCCCATATCCCACACGATAAGGTCCGCTTCTTGCAGCGAGTCCTGTTCTTCCGTATCCCCGGATAGAAAGAACAATGGACTGGATGTAACGACGACGTCACATTCGGCTGAGTTTTCAAAAAGCAAAGCGAGGCTGGAACGTACCAGGGGATCGGCGGCGACGATCACCGTTTTCACAGGGTTAATAGACGATTGCATCCAGAAAGCTTAGCATCGTTTTCTTAACAAAGAGTTAGATCACAGTTTGGTCAGGCGAATCTGGTAGGACATCGGCCGAAAATCAAACTCCGCCACACGAATGGCGTATATACCCGGATCCAATAATGTACGGGAGTCCAGGGTTTCAGCTTCACCTTCTCCGGTGTCGTCAATTGTCAGCATTCTTGCGCCGTCCGGATCATATAACTCAATGTACGGATCGCCTGTACTGTCCGGCGTAATCGTAAAGCTGATACTTTCGCCGCCCTCTGCGTCGTAAAACCAGAAATGGTCGTTGTCAGCGGCAAGCGATTCGTTGCGGGTCGTGCCTTCCACGAGCCTGCCGCGGAAGATGAAGCTGTAGGAGTTGGCGTCCATGAACATGATTGCATAATCTGTTGCCAATCCCTGCGCCGTTTTAATGAGCACTCGGTGGATACCCGCATCGGCGATCTGCAGGTTTCTGATAGTTTCTACTTCTCCCGCCGAGGCCGTGTTTTGATTGTCTACTAAGATAGAACCATTGCTGTCCAGAATGGAAAGCACAATATCGGCTGTTGTCGCTGGAGCAACCGTTATAGTAATCGCATCTCCGGCCAACAGGTCCAGATTCCAGCTATCGGTCGCTCCGGCTCCCAAGATATCAAGAGTCAAATCCTCGACACCTAACTCTCCCTTTTCTACGGGACTAGATCCTGACGGTGTGGCAGACACTGCGAGCGTCGGCGTCGCCTGGGTACTGGCTGTAGGCGAACCATTGGGTGTGGCCGTGGGCGTGCCATTCGGAGTTGTTAAAGGAGTCTGGCTGGCAAACTGGGTGGGTGTTGGCAGTCCGCTTTCGGCCGTTGCCGGAGCGAAAGGCGTGATTGTGTTCGTTGCGGTTAGAACAGGCGTCGCCTCTGCCGGAAAAGACGTAAGCGTCGGGACGCTTGTTAAGTCGGTATCAGAGGTTTCTACGACCACGGCCGTTGCTTGATCCGGCTGCTCGAGTGGCTGTTCTATTGTTGGTGCTGGTAAATCACCGGCCGGAGTAGGTTGTTGGGCGATCGCCGCGGCCGCCGGTTCAGAGCGCAGTAGTGGATAGGGATCGATTACGCGGTCGGTAGATAAATACCAGACTGCCTCTTCCTGCAGATTCCCTTCACAGCCGACCAGTCCATCATGCTTCAGCCAGCGCCCCTGTACCGTGATCACCTGGCCTTCATTAAGCAGGTTCCGCAGCTGGCTGTCCAATCCAGTAGCATTAGCAAAATAACCGTCCGCTTCAAGCCCCCAGGTGGCCGGCGATGGGAAAGCTTCAGCTTCACAGGCCAGAATCGGCAGGCGCTTGAACTGGCCGGTCAGCTGCAGGGTGGCGCCAATATAGAAGTCCGGGTTGGCAGCCAGATGCTCCAGGCTGATGGGGATCGGCGCAGCCGTGGTAACGCGCTGCGCCGGTATCTGCTGCGAAAAAGGTGTCGGCGTTTGTTCGCTGTCGATACTTTCCGGGCGGCACCCGGCCAACATGAGTTCAAGCAGCAGAGCCAGCAGGAGGACCTTGGCGGTCAAATAAGAAAGTGCGCCACCACCGTAACGTTTACGCATATGCATCTCTATCTAGTTTACCAAATTCGGGGATGTTGGATAATGACGATTGGCTTCCGGATTCGGCGTTAGACCAGTTCCCTTTCGCAGGCCGCGGCGATCGGTCCGACCGCCGAATAAAATGCCGGAACCATGGAGAGGGCCAGGGACTGTGGGCCATCGGACAGCGCGGACTGTGGATTGGGGTGAAACTCCACAAGTAGACCATCCGCTCCGGCAGCCACCGCCGCACAGGCCACCGGGATAACAAGATCGCTGCGTCGGGTCGCGTGGCTGGGGTCGGCAATAACCGGATATGGGGTTGTCTGCCTGATAAGGGCAATGGCGTTGGTATCAAGGGTATTGCCAACTGCCGCATCAAATGTTCTTATCCCTCTCTCGCAAAGCATGATGCGCTGGTTGCCTCGGCTGTGGACATGATCGGCCGCAGCAAGCCACTCCGAAACAGTTGACATAAATCCCCGCTTCAGAAGTACCGGCTTTTCGAGTTCCCCCACTGCCCACAAGAGTGGGTAATGCTGCATATTGCGGCTGCCGATCTGAACGATGTCCGCCATGTCGGCGACTAGACGTACATGTTCCACAGCAAGCGCTTCCGTGACAACCAGCATGTCAAACTCATCGGCAACTGCACGCAAGATTTCCAGACCGGGACGGCCGAGTCCTTGAAAGGTATCCGGTGAGGTGCGCGGTTTGTAGGCGCCTCCCCGGAGCACGCGGCAGCCTGCCATGGAGAGCGCTTCGGCCGTTTTTCTCGTTTGCTCGTAGCTTTCAATGGAGCAGGGCCCGGCCATCAGAAAAATCTCCTGGCCGCCAACGATGACGCCGCCGCCGAGATCAAGTGGCCGGACGGCGCTGTTTTGAAGACCGTTGTCCTGAGTCTCTTGTATGGGATGAATCATAGTCCGGTGTACCTGGTGTAGTATCGAAATTATAGTGCTTATTTTGTTTTAGAAAACACCCTATAAGTTGCCGTTTAGGACCTCTGACTGAAATGCAGCCTGCTGGTGCGTGAAATAGCATTAATGTTTTGAGTATTAAGAATAGAAGCGCTTTCTAAACAGCTCCGGCTTATTTTGCAACAATTGGTACAAGGTTTGATGAGATGTTATCTTCCAGGGCGACTTGCCATGTTAACTAAACTGATAGTTGCGGCGCTGCCGCTGCTGCTGTTTGCTGCTTGTTCCGCCGCTGAACTGCCGGCAGGCGGTTTGGGAACTGACACAGGCGTAGCGTCGTCGGCAACGAAAACGTCGTACGTACTTTCGGCTCCGATTGTTACGGTGACACATGCCGCAGCACCGGCAACTCTACAACCGCCGGCTACTCTTCAACCTCCGGCCCTGCCCTCTCCTATTCCCACCGTGACGGCGGAGACGTCTGTAACTATGGAAACGACTTTCTTTGCTCCTGAAAACGAACGTTTTCGCTATATCGGCCGTTTCGACTTTGACAATCCGGAAGGCCCGGCATTTGATTGGTCGGCTTCGGCCGTCGAGTTTTCTTTTGTCGGAACCGCTGTGGCCATCCATCTCGCGGACGGCCGCAACAGTTACAATGTTGTGATCGATGGCCGCAGCCAGGTTCTGAAAACCATAAAAGATCGCGAAGTTTATGTCCTTGCTGAGGAATTGGAGCCTGGCGAACACACGTTTCGGATAAGTAAACGTACGGAGGCCTATGTCGGCGCGGCCGTTTTCAAAGGAGCGGATATCACCGGCACACTCTTGGAGACGCAGCCTGAAGCGGTTCGCCGCATTGAGTTCATCGGTGACTCGATTACGGCCGGTTACGGAAATGAGGGCGGCTCGCCGGACTGCTGGTTTACGCCGGATACGGAGAACGCCGGCATGAGTTACGCGGCAGTTACTGCCGATTCACTGGACGCGGACTATTCATTGATCGCTCTGTCCGGTCTTGGGGTGGTCCGCAATCTGCGTGCCGACACGGCCGTCTCCGAACAAACTGCCGTTGATTTCATCGATCGCGCCTTGGGACTTAACCCCTTTATCATCTGGCCCCCGGAACGAAACACACCCGATGCTGTTGTCATTAACCTGGGCACGAACGATTACTCCTCGGCGCCTTTTCCAGCTGATGAAGAGTTCGTCACCGCTTATGTGGAACTGCTGCAGTCTGTTCGTGACCGCTATCCCGGGGCCTTCATTTTTGCCATGGCCGGTCCGCTTATGCTTTATCCCGCTCCCAGGGTGATCGCGTCGGCCGTTGAGCAGTTCGAAGCGGCAAACAATGACCAGCGGGTCAAGTACGTCGAGATAGAGGATAACTTGCAGCGCTCCGCTGAGGATTTTGGCTGTGACTGGCATCCAAACATCAGTGGACATCAGAAGATCGCCGCACAGCTCATGCCCGCGATTGCTGAGACCCTGGGCTGGTAGTCGCCTGGATTGGTTTGATACGCAGATTCAGTATAATTTCCCCTATGTCCGATAAAAGTAACAGTGGCGGCATGGCGGTCTGGCTGGATGCGATGCGTCCACGGACGTTGCCTCTGGCCACTGCCAGCATCCTGATGGGCAGTGCTCTGGCTGCGTCCCGGCCACCCTTCAGCTGGGCGGTTACGATCCTGGCCATCATCACGGCAATCTTGCTGCAAATACTCTCTAATCTGGCCAACGACTACGGCGATTCGCAGCATGGCGCAGACAGTGCGCATCGCGAGGGACCGCAGCGCGCGGTGCAGAGCGGCGCGATCAGCTCACGCAAGATGCTGGCGGCGATTGTCATCACATCTCTGCTTTCCGCCATAATTGGCATAGCCCTGTTGTGGGCTGCCTTCGGCTCCCAGGGGATCCGGTTCATATTGGTTTTTCTGCTGCTGGGCGGAGCGGCGATTCTGGCGGCAATCGGCTACACGGCGGGCATTCGGCCGTATGGCTACGCCGGGTTGGGCGACCTTTCCGTTTTGATCTTTTTCGGCTGGGTGGCCGTGATGGGCACTTATTTCTTACAGACCGAACGTCTCGACTGGGACGTTATGCTGCCCGCAACGAGCTGTGGCCTGCTGGCTGTCGCGGTTCTAAATATCAACAATATCCGCGACCGTCGATCTGACGGCCTGGCCGGAAAAAACACGATTCCAGTTCGTCTGGGGCTTCAAGGGGCGCGAATTTACCATTGGATATTGCTCCTTGGCGCGATTCTGCTGGCCATCATCTACGTGCTCAACTTCTACTATTCGCCCTGGCAGTTCCTCTTTCTATTGACGGTGCCCTTATTGATTGCCAATGGAATTCAGGTATGGCGCATGTCGGCGCCCGCGGAACTAAATCCCTTGTTAAAGAAGCTGTCAATTACGACGCTGCTTTTTGTGCTGGTTTTCAGCATCGGCCAGGTTTTATAGCCTGCCGCATCTCTGGTGGTTAAGCCGGCTGGTTCAAAAAACTGGCTACGACGGCCGTAAATAAGGACGGCCGTTCGAAATGGACGTTGTGACCGCTGCCAGGTGTGATCTCCAGCCTGCTGTGCGGCATCAGGCCGGCCATCTTCCGCGCGATTCCCACATATTTACTATCCAGTTCGCCGCTCAAGAGCAGTGTCGGGCATGTTATCGCCGGTAGTTCGCCCCACAAGGATGGCTGGCTGCCGGTCCCCATACCGCGCAGGCTGTTGGCCAGGCCATTTGGATCGTTAAGCAGGCGCTGCATTCGTTGCGCGCTTATTGTGGACTTTGCGGCCGCCGACTGGCTGGCGAACAATGGCAGCCGTTCCCATTGATTGACGAAGTCTACAATTCCGTCGCGTTCGATCCTGTTTGCCAGTTCGCGATCGCGCCGGCGGCGCTCTTCGCGGTCTTCTGCATCGGCAATGCCCGGTGAGGCGCTCTCCAAAATTAGTTTCTTAATAAATTTCGGATAGCGGTGCGTCACATAGAGCGCCAGGCGCCCGCCCATCGAGTACCCAAGCAGCGAGAAATGCTCAAAGCCAAGTTTTCCTGCTAGCGTGACCACGTCCCGCGCCGCCTGCTCAATCCTGTACCGTCCGGATGAAGCGGGGCGCTCGCTCTTGCCATGGCCGAGCAGGTCGATGCACACGACATCATTTGAACTCGCCAATATGCTTGCAATGCCAGCCCACGACTCTGAAGAACCTGTGAAACCGTGCAGCAGAAGCAGGGGGGGCCCCGTTCCCAGGCGACGATAATGATACGCTGCGCCGTTGATCTCAATTTGTGGCATGTGAGTCTTGAATGCTTGCTTCGACAAGCTCGGCCACGGCGTCCCGTTTTATCTTGCCTGAGGCGGTCTGCGGCAGATCATTGAGAAAAACGACGCGGCGCGGCAGCTTGTACCCGGCCAGCCGCTGTCGGCAGTAATCGAGAAGCGCTTCCGCCGTAACCTCTTCCGGCTCAGCCAAAACGATGGCTGCGGCGACGCGCTGGCCCCATTCTTCATCCGCGATGCCGACCACGCAGGCACCGGCCACGGCCGGATGAGTCTGTAAGACGGTTTCAACCTCAGCCGGGTAAACATTCTCGCCGCCGCTGATAATGATGTCATTTTGCCTTTGCACGACCCAGAGATCGCCGTCTTCATCGAGATAGCCTACGTCGCCCGTGTGCAGCCACCCTTCTTTAAGGACCTCGGACGTGCTTTCCGCATCTCCATCATATCCGGCCATCACCGTCGGCCCGCTGACGATGATTTCACCCGCCGTCATCGGCGGCGTTTTGCGTCCCGCATTGTCGACGATGGCCACCTGCGTGAAGAGCAGCGGTTTTCCCACGCTGCCTGGTTTTTGATACATATCTTCGTGTACGGTTGTTGCGACCTGGGAAGAGGCCTCGGTCAGGCCATAAGTGGCGCTGATTGGAATGCCCAGGTCACGGCCTGCGGCGATTATTTCCTGCGGTGCGGCGGCACCGCCTAACAATACATGGCGCAGCGATTCCGGCCATGCACGGCCTTCGCGGAAGCGCAGCAGGCGATGCAGCATCGTCGGTACCAGTGAGATAATTGTCACGCGGGAGCTGTCGAGACTCTCACTAACGGCCGAAACATTGAATCCATCGTGCAGTTCCACGGCTGTGCCATAGAGGCAGGAGCGCAGCAGGATGGCCATGCCCCCCACATGGTACAGTGGTAAGCAGCACAGCCATCGATCATGGGGCAGGACGCCTAAGCGCCAGGCCGAGGCTGTGGCGCTGTAAAAATGATTGGCAAAGGTCAGTCGCGCACCCTTTGGTTTTCCCGTGGTACCGGACGTGAAGATGATCGCCTGATCACATTCCATAGTCGGCGCAGTAGTTGAATCGTCCTTGTCTGATAAATGGCCAGCGGAAAGGCTTGCCGTGGCGATCATCTTCAGACCGCTGACCTGGATGTCGCCTGCTTTGACGGCCGTAGTCTGATCAAAGACGAGTAGTTCGCAGCGGGCGCTCTGCAGCTGCCACTCAATTTCTCCCACAGAGAGCCGCGTGTTTAGTGGAACCAGTACCGCGCCCGCGCGTGCCGCAGCGTGGATGAGGCAGACATAATCGATATTGTTGGCCAATAAGGCGGCGATTCTGCCACCATTTTTCGTGTAGAGCCGCAGCTGTGAGGCGAATTGCTGCACCAGTAGGTCCAATTCGCCGTAGGTCCACTGTGATTCATGCGTGATTACTGCCGTGGCCCCGGGAGTTGTGCGCGCTCGCGCGGCCAACCAGTCGCCAGAAAGTCCGGCTGTCATATCATGGTCGCCAGGGGTACTGGCCGAAATTGGGGCTGCGCTTTTCCAGGAATGCATTCTTGCCTTCGCTGCCCTCTTCCGTCATATAGTAGAGCATGGTCGCATCACCTGCCAGGACTTGCAGTCCGGTCTGCCCATCCAGTTCGGCATTTAGTCCCGCTTTCACGAAGCGGATGGCGATAGGGCTTTTTTGTAGGATTTCTTGCGCCCAGATGACACCTTCTGCTTCAAGCTGGTCGAGCGGCACGACCTTATTCACCAGCCCCATTTCCAGCGCTTCCTGGGCATTATACTGGCGGCATAAAAACCAGATTTCACGCGCTTTCTTCTGCCCGACGATGCTGGCCAGATAGCTCGCGCCAAATCCGCCGTCAAAACTGCCCACGATGGGCCCTGTCTGGCCGAAGATGGCGTTTTCGGCGGCCAGAGTAAGGTCACTGACCACGTGCAGCACGTGCCCGCCGCCAATGGCATATCCTGCTACCAGCGCGATCACGGGTTTGGGCATCGTGCGCATAATACGCTGTAGTTCCAGGACATTCAGCCGAGCCGTACCGCCCTGATCGACGTAGCCGGCATAGCCGCGGACCGACTGGTCTCCGCCGGCGCAGAAGGCCCACTTGCCGTCTTTAGGCGACGGGCCGTTGCCGGTCAGCAGCACAACGCCGATTGAGTTATCCATCCATGCGTCCCGAAATGCTTCGATCATTTCGTCAATTGTCTGTGGCCTGAAGGCGTTACGGATTTCAGGCCTGTCAAAGGCGATGCGTGCCATGCCGTCAGCCTTGTGATACGTAATGTCTTCATATTCTTTAACGATTTGCCAATCAGTCATTAAATTTCTCCTTCTTGATGATGTTATTAGTTCTGGTTCCAGAAATCGGCCAGTGCGTGATCAACCATTACCCCGATTTCATTGTGTAACTGGTTATCACGCTCGCCATCCGTCCTGATTTCGATCAGGCGCGCTCTTTTCTGCGTCCCTGGTGCTGCTGTTGTCAGAAGCGCGCGCATTTCTTCTCTGCTCTGCGGGCGCTGATAGTCAAGTCGATAAGTCCTGGCGATGTCAGCCAGGTTCAGCCCGTGCGCTGCTCCAAATACCTCGTTAAAAGGCGGCTCGAACTTCGCCACCGGCAGCCGCCTGAAGATGCCTCCGCCATCATTATTCAGCACGACAAACGTGACATCCCTTGACTCGAGGTGTCGCAGAGCAAGCAGGCCATTACTGTCGTGATAAAAAGTGATATCGCCGGTCAAAATCGTTATTGGCTGCGGCGTTCGCGCGGAGATTCCCAGACCGGTCGACAGGTTGCCATCAATGCCGCTTGCCCCGCGGTTGGCGAAGACCTTCAGTGACCTGGTGGAGGGACGGCCGAACTGATTCACATGGCGCACCGGCAGGCTGTTGCCGGCCAGAAGCGCGCTGCGATCGGGCAGCATATTCAGCAGGTCGGCGACATACGCGCCGTCGAATTCACGGCCTTCTATGGCCTTTTCAACTGCTTGCCAGCATTGTGCTTCGAGAGTTATCCACGCTTCCATCCAGTCAGACTGTCGTGGCTGGTCCAGGCGCTTTGCCAGTGACAGACATAGTTCCAGCTCATTGACCTGCAAGAAGAGACCGGTCATATGGTTTTCGTCAGCCCAGACGCCGTTCTCTCGAACATGCACCTGGAGCGCGGATTCGTTGTGCGCCAGAAATTGATTCAGGTGACTGGAGACAGGAACAGCGCCGAACCGCAGGACTATCTCCGGTTTTGGAAAGCGCTCGTAAGCCCTAAGATAGGTTTCGTAACCACCGAAGACAGGAGCGTCATCCGTGTGCCGGCCAAAGCGCACGCCTGAAAGAGGATCGGCGAAAAGGGGGTAGCCGCACAAACGGGCCAACATCGCAACGGCCTCCGGGAACTTCCCGCCTGGGCAGCGCGGCCCGCAAATGATCAGGCCCTGACTGCCACGGCCGATTAAGTCGGCCAGTTCATCAACCTGTCTGTCTAAGGGCCGAATGCTTCCGTGCTCGATTCGGGTGGATGGCGGCGCGCCGGCTTTGGTTATAATTGCAGCTAAGACCTTCCAGCTCTTCACGTTTTGCGGTTCAAGTGGCTTGCGGAAAGGAAAATTGAGATGAACGGGTCCTTTGCGAAGGCCATCTGCCGCCCCCACTGCTCTTGCCGCCAGAGTTCGTAGATTACGCAGAGCGATGGCCGGCGCTTCCTTTTCCGGAAGGGCCACATCGACAGACCATTGGACGTGATCGCCAAATATTTTAACCTGGTCAATTGTCTGGTTTGCCCCGCTGTGCCTGAGTTCATGCGGCCGGTCGGCCGTCAGCACCAGGAGCGGTACCTGCGACATATTCGCTTCAACAACGGCGGGAAAGAAATTGGCTACGGCCGTGCCCGAAGTGCAGACTAATGCGGATGGCCGGTTTGTCGCCAGGGCTAGCCCGAGAGCGAAGAAACCCGCGCTGCGTTCATCAAGATGGGTATATAGTTGAATGGCAGGATGGGCATAGAAGGCCAGTGCCAGGGGTGTGCTGCGCGAACCGGGCGCGATGCAGACATCACGCAGGCCGCTGCGCGCCAATTCATCAACGAAAATCGTCGCCCAATGCATGGCCGGATTCTGGCGAATGATTGTTCTCTCGTTGTCGTTCATCAGCGAATGCCTGAATAAAATTCGTATAGCACGTGCATTATGCAGCGTTTAATGCCCGCAGCATCGGCCGGAACTTCAATTCGGTCTCCGTCCATTCCACATCCGGCTGGGATTCGGAAACGATTCCCGCCCCGGCGTAGCACCAGACACGCCGTTCCTGGGCGACGGCCGAACGGATTGCAACGGCGAACTGGCCATCCATTTGACTGTCCAACCAGCCTACGGGCGCGGCATACCAGCCGCGCGGGACCGGTTCGTTTTTCATAATAAAGTCCATGGCCAGAGCCCGTGGTGAACCGCCCATTGCCGGCGTCGGATGGAGGAGCTGCACCAGCGGTAGGATGCCTGATCGCGTGCGTAGTTCGGCCGTAACGGGCGTCAGTAAGTGCTGGATATAGCTCAAGTTATAGATCTCCGGTTCCGCCGGGATGCTCAGGCGGGCAGCGATCGGTTCCAGGCGCCGGCGAATTGATTCCACCACGAGCTGGTGTTCGTGTCGTTCTTTAGCGCTGTTGAAAAGTTCCCCTGCGAGGGCCCGGTCCTCTGCCTCTGTACGTCCCCGCGGCATCGAACCGGCCAAAGCCATTGTCGACAGTCGCTTGCCCTCCAATTTTACCAGCGTCTCTGGTGTTGCTCCGTAAAAAGCATGGTAGGGACGCGGTTCAAAAAGAAAGCGCGTACAGTCCGTGAAATTTTCATTTAGGAACCTGATAGCCTGGCAAACATCGATGCGCGATCTGGACTTTAGCTCGCAAACGCGAGCCAGGACCACCTTGTTGAGTTTTTCTGACACCATTTCCATCACAGCGCGTTGCACAAGGTCAACCCACGTTTCATATGACATCGGATAACGAATCTCAAAATCGATGCCCGTGCTGTTGTGCGGATCGCCATGCGCCTCGTGCAGTAAGCTTTGATAACGGGCCTGCAGCGCTTCGTGCAAGATGGAATCTATTTCCTGCAGTGATTCAATGTCGGCTACCAGCGTGTTAATGGTCAGCCAACTACCATTATCTTTCTGGATTAGCTGGTAATGGGGCAATACGAAGTGCGCCGGGTGAAAAACGGCCCATGTGTTATCAGGTGTAAAATCGTCGCGAAAGGAGAACCCGCCAAACAAACGGGGCAGGATGGGCGCCGAATGTTCTCCAAGAATGTGCGCCTGCTCAAATAACTGTGCTGCCTTTTGCTTGATTTCATCGAAGCGGTTTTCGCCCCAGGCCATTAACTGTGCGGCTGTGCCAAATCCGGCATAGAGGTCTGAATCGCGCGCGCTCTGCCAGAAGAATCGCGGCCGCCCTTCCGCCTGCGCAAGGAAATCAGTTGCCGATATTCCGGGGGCTGGAATGCTGCAGCTAACTAGGCGTCCGGCCGGCGCAAGTGTTGCGGCCTTATTGTCCCCGGTTCTCAACCAACCTGTCGCTGCGGAAGGATCACTGCTCATAACCGACACTCTTCAAAAGAACAGGCAGCAGCGAATTCATAATACGTTCTGGTTCCGGCTCGCCTGTATTGACCCAGCGAATGATCACGTTGTATATTGCGCCCATCCAGGCGATGGAAACCACCTCCGTATCCACTGGCTCGATATCGCCAATTTCGACCGATTCATCCAGGTAGGTCTGTATGAGGAACGCGAAACGATCGTTTATCTCATTGCGTTTCTCTTCAAACGTCGAGCCCAGGCCTGCCGCCTGTACCAGCAAGATCTTGGCTGGCCGCCGGTAGCGCCCGAAGGTGTCCAGGATTGTGACCATAGCCATACGCACGCGGTTGATACCTTTTTCTTCTGTCTGAATTGCGTCCACCACGCGCCGTTCAAGCAGGTCTGCAAACTGGTCGACCAGGGCCAGGAAAAGGCGTTCTTTGTTGGGGAAGTGAAAGTAGATCGCCCCCTTTGACGTGTGCGACGCGTCTACGATCTCATCCAGACGAGTGTTGTAGAAACCTTTTCGCGAAAAGATATCCAGGGCGGCGTCGAGAATTTTGCCCTTTGTGCTGTTGGGATCATTTTCCATGCTTAACTTTTTTACCATCAGACCGACCGGTCGGTCCATAGCAATCATAGCATCGTGGTGATATATGACCAGCAACAATTAATTGGAATTCAGAATGATGAAATCGACCTGTTTTCTATGGTGTGCGCACTCTGGCCATGAAGTAAGAATCGCTCCAACGGCCGTCGCCATAGCTGTGCAGACGGTGTGTGCCCTCGATTTCAAAGCCAAAGCGTTCGTAAAGATGGATGGCCGCGTCATTATCCGTATAGACCTCCAGTTCCAGTCGAGAGAGGTTCAACCACTGGTCTGCCAGGTCTACAACTGTAGACATTAGAAGGCTCCCGATGCCAATACCCCAATAGTCTCGGTGTACACTGAGGCCAAGATGGCCCGTATGTGCCAGCCGCGGATTCTGGTACTGCCGCATAGTCACATTGCCCACCACCTTATGCGTTCCATCTTTGTGCTCGGCAACGGCCGAGTAACGAAAGAGCCCTGGCCCGCCTGCTTCCACCTTTTTGATGACATCTGCCAGCTCCAAACTCGGCACCTGATTCAGGCCGCGGGCAACGGCAGGATCGGAGATAATTTCATGGAGCGCTTCCGCGTCCTCGGCCTGCAGCGGTCGGACCATCATATTGACCACATCTGTGCGCCGCGAGAATCGGGGCCTGGTGCCGGGTTCAACCGCCGGCAAGGGTCCTCGCAGACGCGCCATCAAATGTTCATCAATCAGGTGGCCTTCGGTAAAGACAGCATCTCGTCGCGTGCCTTCTCGCTCAAAGCCGAAGTTGCGGTAGAGATGTTCCGCCGCCGGATTGTTGGCGAGAACGCCGAGATCGACCCGCGTGAGATTCAGCCAGTTGTCGGCCAGATCCAGAATCGCTTCCATGAGCGTTCTCCCCACCCCCGTTCGCCAATGATCCGGGTGCACCATCAGCCCCAACGTACCACTATGTATACGCCGTGCTCGCTGTGGCTGCACGAGCGAAACAGATCCTACGACCTGCTTACTTCTAACAGCCACAAAGCGGTGATGCCCGCGATCGCGTTCCTTCAACCACTGATCCGTCTCCCGGTACTCCATGCTGGGAAGCTGCAGCAGGGTGCGCGCCACACGAGGATGCCTGACAATCTCATAGAGAGCTGGACCGTCGTCAGGACGGATTGTGCGCACGGAGATCGCTGCGTTCTTGGTAGTCATAGTAGACATAGCAGACCTCGAATTCCTAATTTCATTTGTTTCAACTTCAATGCACTGTTTCGTGGCTGGAATGAATCTTAACGCCGGATACAATCATGTTGAAGAATTGCCGGATCGAGTTAACCTTCCTGGACCGTAGTATAGAAGGACGGGGATTGAATACCAAGTGAACACGCGAGTTTTATTGCTTCTGACATCAATTTTTCTGCTCCTGGGCTGCCAAGCAGCAGAGGCGGGGCAGCTCGAGCCCGATGTGATCGAGCTGTCGCCTCAGGCGCCAGCCGTCGTACCCGCCTTGCAGCCGACAGTTTCACAAACGGCCGTTGAGACAGATTCCCCCTCGCTTGCGGTTCCGCCCACACCTTTTCCCACGCTGACTGCAGCGGCCACGTCGACCTCTGAGAAACCGCTTGCCCTGCCGACGGCGTATCCAGCTGCTCCGACGCCCGTTGTCGTGCCTGACGTCTATCCCGAACCTGTCGAAGCGGCTGGACCAGAAACTGTATGGAGCTACCGCGTTGTAAATGAATATCCGCATGATGCGACTGCTTATACGCAGGGACTGGTCATTGAAGATAACCAGACTACTCTGTTGGAAGGCACGGGACGCGACTCTTCTTTGCGACGAGTCGATCTCCAGAGTGGACAGATTCAACAGTTCCTGATGCTGCCGGACGAGTTTTTCGGCGAAGGAATCACATTGTTTGGCGACCGCATCTACCAGCTGACCTGGAGATCGGAGACGGGCTTTGTATATGACAGCGAAACCTTTGAGCAGTTGGCCAGGTTCTTCTATCCACATCAGGGCTGGGGACTGACACACGACGGCACCCACCTCATTGTCAGCGACGGAAGTGACACCATACGCTTCTGGGACCCGGAAACAATCCAGGAAATCAGGCATATTCAAGTCTCGAGCGCTGACGGCCCGGTGACTCAGCTTAATGAACTGGAGTATGTTAACGGGGAAATCTGGGCCAATATCTGGCACACTGACCTGATCGCCCGGATCTCTCCCGAAGACGGCCGTGTTTTGGGCTGGATTGATCTGTCAGGTCTGATGGATCCCCAACTGCTCACTGATTCCGAAGCAGTCTTGAACGGCATTGCTTACGATGATGCCAGCGACCGTCTTTTTGTCACCGGAAAATTGTGGCCATCCCTCTTCGAAATCGAGGTTTTTCCTACCGAAGACTCGTAAGACGTTGATCCGTTCGGCCCCATATAGTCTATTTGCTCAGTAATGCGCAAGGGTACCTTCCAGGCGCGCGCGCTGGACAGCCGTTCGGAATACCAACAGCGATATCGGAAAGAGAATCACAGCAAATAGGAACAAAGCCAGAAAATCATTGGCCAGTTCGGGCCAGGAGGCGCCGGCAAGTAGTGACTGGCGCATCAGACGCAGCGCGTAAGTGAGCGGCATAAACCGGGCGACAACCTGCAGCCATTGGGGCAGTACTTCAACGGGATAAAATACGCCGCTCACCAGATTGGCTACGGAAGCGAATATGACGGTCACGGGATTGCCTCGTTTTACAACCATAATAACGCCGGCGGCGATGATTCCGATGCTGGCAAATGAAATGATGGCCAGAAGCAGCCCCGCCAGGGCGGCAAGATAATTCGCCCCTGTAAAGCGCAGGTCGGCAACCAGCATACCTACCAGCAGGTAAACCAGCACGCGAAACGTGGTAAAAATATAACTCCAGGCGGCCGAACCGGTGACGATTGCCGGCAGAGACGCCGGCGTCATCAACATCGCTTCTAACGTGCCTGTCGTTTGCGCTTCACGCAGCGAACTGGAGTAGCTTGTCAGCGCAGCATTGAAGTAGCCTCCAAAGGCCACGCCAATCAATACGAAAGAGAAGTAATCACCCTCAATCCCGACCAGAGTGGGCGTTGTCGCCTGATCGATAAAAATAGACAAAAAATAAAAGACCAGCACATTAAA
>JBJYWZ010000351.1:0-1964 GCA_046259725.1 Promineifilaceae bacterium (SeqCode)
CGGCGCATGCAGCTGCACAGCGGTCGTTCGGCCGACGGCGTCAACTGGACCATCGACAACGAGCGCATCCGTTTTGTGCCGGATAACGCGCAGGTCGAAGAGATCAGCGACTTTCAATATGCCTACGATCCGCGTGTTGTCTGGTTGGAGGACCGCTACTATGTCACCTGGTGCAACGGCTATCACGGCCCGACGATTGGCGTGGGTTACACCACTGATTTCGAAACCTACTACCAGTTAGAAAACGCCTACCTGCCCTTCAATCGCAACGGCGTGCTCTTCCCGCGTAAAGTCAATGGCAAGTTCGCCATGCTCAGCCGGCCAAGCGACAACGGGCATACCCCGTTTGGCGACATCTATTACAGCGAGAGCCCCGATATGACGCACTGGGGCCGCCACCGCTTTGTGATGGGCGCGACATCCGGCTGGCAGGCGACGAAAATCGGCGCCGGACCGATTCCCATTGAGACGTCTGAAGGCTGGCTGCTCATTTACCACGGCGTGCTCACTTCCTGCAACGGCTTTGTCTACAGCTTTGGCGCGGCGCTGCTGGATCTGGAACGGCCGTGGCGGGTGCTCTACCGCGGCGAACCGTATCTGCTGGCCCCACAGGCCCCTTACGAGCGCACCGGGGATGTGCCGAATGTCGCCTTTCCCTGCGCGGCGCTCGTTGATGGGCAAACGGGTCGCCTGGCCATCTACTATGGCGGCGCGGATACGGTCGTCTGCCTGGCCTTCGGCTATGTAGATGAACTGGTTGAGTTTGTGAAGTCGACCAGTGTTCAGTGACCAGTGAACAGTATAGTGTTTATTGTTGCGCTCGAAGGAGAATTGAGGATGATTGACGACACGGCGGGACCGGAAGCGCCCGTATTGAGTGAAGGCGGGCATGTTTTCCGCGATCTGAATAAAAATGGGGAGCTGGATGCCTATGAAGACAGCCGTCTGCCCATCGAAACACGGGTTGATGACCTGCTCCAGCAAATGACCCTGGAGGAAAAAGCCGGGCTGATGTTCCACCCGGCGATCGGCATGGGCGCAGAAGGCCAGCTGCTGGAGGAACCGGGACCAATGAACCCTATCCCGACCTCTGAATACCTGTACGAGAAGAAAATCAACCACTTCAACCTGTACCATATTGCGCCTTTGAAGAAAACGGCCGAATGGTACAACCGTTTGCAGAAGATGGCTGAACGCTCCCGTCTGGGCATTCCCGTGACGATCTCTTCGGATCCCCGGCATTCCTTCTCCGACACGCTCGGCGCGAGCCTGTTTACCGAAGGATTTTCGCATTGGCCGGAACAGTTGGGCCTTGCTGCTGCCGGTGATGAGGCAATGGTGGAACAGTTCGGCGACATGGCCCGGCAGGAATACATGGCAATTGGCATCCGCGTCGCCCTGCATCCTATGGCCGATCTGGCAACAGAGCCGCGCTGGGCGCGCTGCAATGGGACTTTCGGTGAAGATGCCGCACTTTCGGCGAAAATGACAGCCGCCTATATTCGCGGCTTCCAGGGCGAAGAACTCGGCCCCACAAGTGTGGCCTGCATGACCAAGCACTTTCCTGGCGGCGGCCCGCAGAAGGATGGAGAGGATGCCCACTTTGCCTATGGTAAAGATCAGGTCTATCCTGGAGATAATTTTGATTATCACCTGATACCTTTCGATGCCGCCTTTGAGGCCAAAACGGCGCAGATCATGCCTTATTACGGCCGTCCGCTGGGACTCGATCTGGAGGAAGT
The DNA here is from genome assembly GCA_046259725.1 of Promineifilaceae bacterium (SeqCode). Classification (GTDB taxonomy): domain Bacteria; phylum Chloroflexota; class Anaerolineae; order Promineifilales; family Promineifilaceae; genus JAACFF01. The sequence goes on from JBJYWZ010000351.1 coordinate 1,743, forward strand.
TGGTTTTGGCTATAACAAGGACGTGGTCACCAGCCTGCTGCGTGAAAAATATGGCTTCGACGGCGTGGTTTGTACCGATTGGGGCCTCGTAAACGACGTAGTAGTGAATGGAGAGGTTCTCTTTCCGGCCAGGGCCTGGGGTGCCGAGGATTTGAGCGCCGCCGGCCGGGTTCGCAAGATCATCGAGGCCGGCTGCGACCAGTTTGGCGGTGAATTTTGCCC
>JBJYWZ010000352.1:0-12582 GCA_046259725.1 Promineifilaceae bacterium (SeqCode)
CGATTGCGGCGGATGATCCGCGCCGGCAGGAGGCGCAGGGCCGGCCGGTCTCGTCGTATTCGCTGCCTGAAGGACGGCCGTCTTTTGTGCGCATGATCTTCGGCAGCATCGTCATGGTCAGCGAGGAAGTAGTCGAGCGCGCGTCGATTTACGGCGACGAGGATGCTCCGCGGCAGCTCGTGGAAGCCGCCATACACCAGGGGGCGGAGCAGCAGGAAGCCCTGGAACACAGACGCTTCGCCAACCTGCGTTATGCCGCCATCGGCTTCCTGGGCGGCGCGCTCGACGGCGCACAGGACGGCGCGGGCCGCCTTTCCAACATGACCGATGCCGCCACACGCGCGGCTGGCAAAATCATCTCTCCCATCTGGAACAGCTTCCTCTTGGAACCCTTCCACGTACCCGTCAAGCGCGCCGAGACGGCGGGTGAAAACAAAGTCGATGAATGGATCAGGCGCGGCCGGGTGGAGGAGGTGCGCAGCCGCGCCCTGGCTGAGGTCTCAATCAATAACTTCATCGAAGAATCAGTCACTGATCTCACCGAGAACGACCAGGTGCAGTTGATCGTCCAGCAGGTTATCGCCAGTCAGAGCACGGGCCTGGCCACGGAAATGCTTGAAGAAATGCGCGAGCGACTGGTCAGCCTGGACATTCTTCTGGTGGGCAAATTGAACCGCGACCTGGTGGCGAGGCCCGATTTCCGCGAGGCGTATCTGGATCAACTGGCCGAACGGCACCCGCGTTTCCATCGTCTTGGTATGTCACAGACGCTTGCCGGAACCTATGCCGGGCCGGTGACACGCCTTGTGGCCTTCCTGGTCGACGTGATTATCCTGCTGCTGGTCGTGGGCCTGATATCCGCTTTCGTGAGCAGCACGCTCAATCTTTTTGGCCTTACGGATCGAGCTGTCAACTTTCTGTTCTCAGGTGGCATTGTTTCGACGATTGTGTTGTTTATTGCTATCGCCTTCAACTTTATCGTGATCGGGGCCTATTTCATCCTTGCCTGGAACTGGACCGGCGCCACCGTCGGCGATGCTCTATTTGGCCTGCATGTCGTCAGTAAACGGGGAGAGCGGGTCAGTATCCTGCACTCCATTATGCGCCTGATCGGCATGTACATTTCGGTCATTGTTTTTTTGCTGGGTTTCATCTGGGCGCTGTTCGACCGCCGGCGCCAGGGCTGGCACGATAAACTCGGCGGCACCTTTGTGCTTTACGCCTGGCCTGCCCAGCCGGACGAAAGATTCTTAAATGCCCAGGTCACTGCGGAATTGGATGAAAGTGGCTCAGCCGGTTAGCCGCCCTCTTGCATGCACTCACGTCTGCTCGTAGTGAATGAAGCGGACAGTGCGTAATCTGTAAACAGTAAATAGTTTGCAGCGTGCAGCCTGCATCTTGCAATTATGGTAACGTTCAACACAGAACAGGACTACCTGCTCCAGACCAAGCTCTATCCGCCGCGCGTGCCCGAGCTGCTTGTGCAGCGCCAGGCGCTGGTCAGGCGTATTAACGGCCGTCACGCCGCGCCGGTGACGCTCATCTCCGCGCCGGCGGGCTATGGCAAGAGCACGCTCGTCAGCCAATGGCTCAGCGCGTCGGGCATGTCCTTTGCCTGGCTCTCGCTGGATGAATACGATCGCCGCCTCGATATTTTCGTGCGCTACCTTGTCGGCGCCATACAGACCGTGGTTCCCGGCTTTGGCCGGGAGACGCTCAATCTCCTGGAGCTCGCGCGCCTTCCCAGCCCTGAGAGGCTGGCTGAAATGCTGTTGTTTGACCTGAACAGCGTGACAGAAACATTTTTCCTTGTTCTTGACGATTATCATACCGTCGCCGAGGAATCGATCCACCGCCTGCTGATTCGTCTCTTGCAGCACCTGCCGCCGGTCCTGCGCCTGGTCATTATTTCGCGCGCCGACCCGCCCCTGATCCTGCCGCGCCTGCGCGGGCGGGGTATGCTGCGCGAGCTGCGCGGCAGCGATCTGCGCTTTTCGCCTGAAGAAGCGGCCCTCCTTCTGCAGCAAATCGTCGGCCGTCCCGTGGAGACGGAGACGGTGAACATCATTTCGGAGCACAGCGAAGGGTGGCCCGTGGCGCTGCGCATGGCGGCGATGTCGCTGCGCGCTGAGGATGACCCCGGCGAGTTCACGCGGCGCTACGCCGCGGGCGGCCAGAAGCTGGTATCGGATTACCTGTTGGGCGAGGTGCTCGAGCACATGCCGGACGATCAGCGCGACCTGCTGCTGCGAACGGCCGTTGTTGATCGCCTTTGCGCCCCGCTGGTTGATGTCCTTTCCGGAGACGCCGAAGCGCCGATCAAGGGACATGACTTCCTGGAAGGCCTCTGGAGCGCCAACTTTTTCCTGATTGCCCTTGATGTACAGGGCACCTGGTATCGCTATCACCATCTCTTTCGCGAACTGCTTTTGCAGCAGCTTCACCTGCTTGTTCCTGAGCGGGAGATCACGGCGATGCATCTGGAAGTTTCTTCCTGGTTTGCGAAAGCCGGCTACATCGAAGAGGCCATTCTCCACGCGCTGGAGGCAGGCAGGCCGCAGATAGCGGCCAAGCTGGTGGAGGACAATGTGCACCGGGTGATGAATCAGGAAGAATGGCGGCGCATCGATCGCTGGCTGGCCCTTCTCCCCGACGAGGCGCGCGCCCGGCCGGGCATCCTGGCAATTCAGGTGATGATCGCCCAGATTCGCTACCAGCTCGAGGCCATGATCTCCCTGATCGATGCGGCGCATAACGGCCTGCAAAGTGCAGCGTATGACTATACTCCTCAGGAGCGAGAAGCGTGGATGGGCGTGCTCAACGCCTGCCGCGCCTCGACCGTCATGGCCACGAACACGCCCCAGGACAGCCTGCGTTACGCGGTTCTTGGGCTCAAGCAGTTAGAGGCGCGGGCGCTGTATGTTCGCAGCCTGTGTGAGTTGTGGCATGTCCTGGCTTTGCAGCAGTCAGGCGAACCGCGGCAGGCGCTGCGCGTGGTGCGCCGCAAACTGGCCAGACAGGCCGGACCAACGTCGGTACGAACCGGCCGGCTGATGCTCGCTTACTGTGGCGTTTTTTATGCGGAAGCGGATCTCGCCGGCCTGCGCGGTGCGGCGGTGGAATTCCTCTACATGGCGCAGCGCATAGAACACCCTCTCAGCTACGGCTGGGCTAATTTCTTCCTCGGCTGGTGCGCCTACCAGGAAAACCACCTGCAAGAAGCGCTGGATTATTTTTCGCGCCTTCTGGAAGACCGCTACCGCATCCACGTGCGCGCGGCCCTGGACGGCATCAGCGGCATCGCCCTGACATACGGCGCCCTGGGTGACCGCGAAAGGGCCGCGGAGACGATTCATCTTTTGCGCGATTATATCATGGAGCAGGGGGCGATCCGCTTGGTGCCCATCGCCGACTCCCTGGCCGTTCGCTTGCATCTGGAGAATCCGCGAGGCGATGCGCTGCCCGGACGGGCCGATCAGGCGGCCGGCCATTTTGCGGCCGACCTGTGGGAGATGCCTCTGCTGACGGCTTGCTTAAGGGAGTTGGATAGGCCGGGCGAACAACGCCTGGCCGCCGTCGAGCAGACGCTGGCGCTGTCCCGCGAAAGCGCGCAGTCACGCTGTATGAAAAGGCAGCTCCTGCGCATTGGCGGTTTGCAGACGCTGCTGCATCACGCCCGCGGCGAACATGAGCTCGCACTGCAGGCGCTCCGAGAAGCGGTTCTGCTCGGCGTGCCGGGCGGGACGCTGCGTGTATTTGTCGACCTGGGGACCGGGCTGGTCCCTTATCTGAAGACCCTGCGCGACCAGGGAACGGCCATCGACTATATCAATCGTATTCTCGCGGCATACCGGCCCGGCGAGGTTTGCGAGCCGGTCGCAGCACCTCCCTTGCCGGCACCGGTACCCCTGCTGGCGGATCTGACCAACCGCGAAATGGACGTGCTGCTCCTTCTGGCGCAGCGCCTGACGAACAAAGAAATCGCCGCCGAGCTGCATATTTCGCCCCTGACCGTCAAAAAGCACGCCATCAGCCTGTACCAGAAGCTGCACGTGGAGAACCGCCGCCAGGCCGCTGCGCGTGCGCGCGAAGCAGGCATCATCTAGCGCGCACTCAGAAAACTAAATGTTGCAGATAATTTCCTATCCTTTATTTGCCTTGATATAATACTCACATACAATAAACGTGCTTTCGGCTACATTCAAGGAGGAATTGACATGGCAGCAAAGCGTGATTATTCAGCACAGGCGGTTGATGCTGCAAAGCAGCTTGCCCCGTGGAGCACCAGAATCCCCTGGTGGGTTGTGCTGATCGAAGGCATTATCGTTGGCGTCATCGGACTTTTGGCCGTGTTTGATCCGCAAGGCGCGAACACAACGATGGCCCTCTTGCTCACCGGCGGTTTGCTGTTCGCCGGTCTGACGCAGGTTTACGCCATCATGCGCAGCGGGGTTCCGGACAAGATAGACAGTATTGTGGCTGCGCGGGCGGCGATAGCGATCTATGCGGGCCTGATTATTCTGGTACTTTATTTTCTCGGCGAAGATTCTCAGACGGGCACGCAAATACTGACGCGCATTGCCGGATTCGGCATTTTTGGCACAGCCTCGCTGCTCTACGGGCTGCTGGCCCTTGTCCAGGTCATCCGAACCGATGGCAGCAGCCGCCGCCAGGCATTGATTGAGTTCCTGCTGTTTTCGTCCGTAGGCCTGATCACGTTGTGGGGCCTTTTCAGCGGCGGCGAGGCAATAGCCGGAGCCGTTCGCATCATTGGCTGGATCTTCATTGTCTCGGGCATCGCCCTGATTGCTCTCTCCATCTGGCGCTGGCAGAAGGGTGACGAGGCGGACGAGATGATCGAGTCGGTAACCGGCACAGTGGGCAGCGCAGCCGAAAGCGTGACCTCAATCGGCCGTAAAAAAGAAGCGCCCGCCGGCCCGCCTGATGAAGGAAGCAAGGGACAGGTTCAGTAGGTGGCGAAAACGGCGCCGCTCAGCGGGTGAAACATTTCCTGTGCGGCCCCGTCTCTATCCACTTTCAACTTACACACCGTCACATCAAAACAAGCCACTTAACCATAAAGGAGACAAAAAGCATGGCAAAAAATGATAATGACAAACTGGCAATTGCATATTATGTTAACTCGGCGGCGGCCAAAGCTGCAGCTGAAGACCTGATGGAGTGGGACAAAAAGAATGATGATGTTGATCTGGGGGCCATCGGCATTATCACGGTTAACCCGTCGAACGGCGAGATTAAAGTCGATGAAATCGGGGAGCGTAGTACGAAGCATGGCGCGCTCTGGGGCACGGCCATCGGCGCCGGGCTGGCTATCCTGTCCGGTGGTCTGGCGCTCATTCCCGGCCTCATTGGCGGGGCGGCCATTGGCGGCGGTCTTGGTTATCTCAATCATAAAAGCCTGGGTATGAGCGACGATGATGTGGCGAAGCTGGCCGAACATCTCAAAATGGGCGGCGCTGCTTTGGGCGTCATGTGCGATGACTTTGAAGTCGCCGCCACGACCGCCAGAATGGTCCAGGAAGGCGGCCAGACCGAATTTTACGAGCTGGCTGAGGAAGCGAAAAAAGCCGTGGAAGATGCCGTTCAGGAACAGCAAGAGGAAGAAGTGGTGGAGGTCGTGGAGGTTGTGACGCTTGCCGATCTCCTGGAGGTTGACGATGAAGGACCATCTCTTCTGGAGGTTGGCGCGACGCCGCACGGCCGTTCGGAACTGGAAGATTACACCGGGGTTGACAGCGAAACCATCCTCATGGCTGTTGAGAAACAGGACCTGAAACGAATTGGCGGCATCGGCAACGTCTACGCCGACCTGCTGCACGCTTCCGGCGTGGCCACCGTACCCGACCTGGCGCGCCGCAACGCGGCGAACCTCACGGCGAAGATGGTCGAAGTCAATGAGGCGGAGCACCTCGTCGCCGATGTGCCCGGCGAAGAAACGGTCGCCGCCTGGATCGACCAGGCAGGAAATCTGGAGCGCGTGATCGAGTATTGATCAGTTGTCATTAGTCAGTAGTCAGTTGTCAGTAATCACGGCTCACCGTTCACTGACCACTGGTCACTGTTCACTGCTCTGCCGCATGCGTACATTATTCACATCTTCGCGCTATCTGATCTGGATCGCTGTTATCGGCCTGCTTTTCGCCACGCTGGCCGTGTTCGTCTACGGCCTGATATCCACAATAATCGTCGTAATCGATGTGTTTAGCCACAGCGAATTTGGCGCAGAGGGCGCGCGCACGCTGAGCGTTGATCTGATTGAGATGATCGACCTCTTTCTGCTGGGTACGATCCTTTTCGTGACCGCCGCCGGCCTGCAGGAACTCTTTGTAGATCCCGGCATGAAGGAGATTCTGCCTGAATGGATGTCCGTCTCCAGCCTCGACCAGCTGAAGTATAACCTGCTGGCCGTAATCGTCGTCATGCTGGCCGTGCTTTTCCTGGGCGTGGCCGCCAGCTTTGAGCTAAATGAAAGCGTGAGCATTCTCGATTACGGGGCGGCTGTCGCCCTTGTTATTGCCGCCGCCGGCGTCACCGTTTTCCTGTTCACCAAGGCGCACCATATTGGCCATGAACCTGAAGCGCGGCTTGAGGAGGCGGTGGCGTCGCTAGACGAACAGGGGATCTCGCTCGAACGATCGGATGAGGCATAATTTTGGGGTCAGACAGTAAATAGCAAGCGGAGATCGGGCAGCCGTAGGCTGCATCCTTTACAACGTTCGCGGCTCAGGAGGCTTTGATGAACTTTGGAACCTTTGATAGTATAAACTGGTTTGTCATTTTCGAACTCTTTATGCTGCTGCTGATCGGCATCGGGCCGAAAATCGCCCTGGTGCCATTTGTTGAGCTGACAGCCGATCTACCCAAGGAAACGCAGGTCGCCGTGGCCAACAAGTCGGTACGAACCGCGATAACCTGGTCTTTGATCCTGGTTTTGCTCGGCTGGTTTCTGATGGTGCTGCTGCACTTCTCCACCGGATCGGTGCTCGTAGCGGGAGGCATTGTCTTGATGCTGCTTGCGCTGCACATGCTCCTCGCCGGCGGCCAGGAGGAGGACCATGTTGAAGCGCACGGCGGAAAAGATCCCATGGACATGGCGCTTTATCCGCTGGCCGTTCCTTATCTGCTCAATCCGGTCGGCATCGCCGTGCTGGTGATTGCATCCAGCCAGATTCGCCCGCTGCAGGCTGGCGGCGTGCTTGACGTCATTGTCCTTGTGGTGCTGGTCCTGATCGTCGGCCTGATTGACCTGCTGCTGTTTCGCAACGTCGAAACCGTTTCCAAGTTTTTGGATCCGGCGAAGATGGGCGTGACGGAAGCGGTCTTCGGCGTGCTGCTGGCCGCCCTGGCGGTTGAATTGATGGTTCACGGCCTGGTTGAGCTGGGTGTGATATCGGCCCATCTGGCGACGGAAGAGGCGGTAAGTTTGTTGATGCTCATATTCTAGCGGGTGAGAACAGGAGAGGTTCGCGTGAGTCCAAAACTACCATCCTGGAATGAAGGGACGGCAAAACAGGCCATCCTCGACTTCATCGCCGCGGTCACGGAAGAAGGAGGCGATTTTTACGTCGCGCCGGACGACCGGCTGGCCGTTTTTGATAACGACGGCACGCTGTGGTCGGAACGGCCGTTGTATTTTCAGCTCATGTTCGCGCTCGACCAGGTAAACCGTCTGGCTCCTGACCATCCCGAATGGCAGCATACACAGCCTTTTCAGGCTGTGCTCGAGAATGACATGGATGGCTTGCTGTCCGGCGGTGTCAGCGGGTTGATCGAGCTGGTTGCCGCGACCCATACGGGCATGACCACCGATGAATTTGCGGCTCAGGTGCGCGACTGGACGGCGACCGCCCGGCATCCGGACACGGGCAGGCTCTATACGGAAATGATCTTTTTGCCCATGCTGGAACTGCTGCGCTATCTTCGCCGCCACGGATTCACCACCTATATCGTCTCCGGCGGCGGCATCGAGTTTATGCGGCCGTGGGCGGAGCAGGTCTACGGCATCCCGCCGCAGCAGGTCATCGGCACGTCGATTGAAACGCAGTTTGAAATTCGCAGCGGCAAGGCAGTTCTTGTGCGCCTCCCCGTCATCAATCACGTTGATGATAAGGAAGGCAAGCCGGTGGGTATCAATCGCTACATCGGCCGCCGGCCGGTCATGGCTTTCGGTAACTCCGACGGCGACCACGCGATGCTGCAGTGGACAGCCTCAGGTGAAGGACCGCATTTTTGCGGACTGGTGCATCACACCGACGGCGAACGTGAATATGCTTACGACCGCGGCGCGCACATTGGCGGCCTCGATAAGGCCTGGGATGAAGCAGTCGAAAGGGGGTGGACAGTTGTTGATATGAAAGAAGATTGGATGCGAGTATATCCGTTTGAAAAATAATGAAGGGTTGAAACGGCAACCCGAATATTGGCGCATACGCAAAGGAGACAAACAACATGGGAATAATTAACCGTATGATCAAGACAAGCCTCATGGCGGCAACAACAAGCCTGATCGCCAATGTCCTGAATCTGGATGATACAAAGGTCGGCAAAATATTGGGCTTTGCTATCCCGATGATTACTTTTGTGACCGCTGACGATCCCAGCATCAGCAGCCTTCTTTTTGGTAACTCCAAGAAGAAGAATAAGAAACGAAAGGACAAGAAAAAGAACAAGGACAAGGGCGGCCTCTTCTCCAAGAAGGAGTCGGAAAAGGAGTTCTTCGATGTGTTCGGCAAGAAGGGACACGCGATGAGCAAGTTCATCGCCAAGGAAACCGACTCCACGGAAGAAGAAGTCAACGGCGTCCTCGGCATGACCATGGGACTCATGGAAGCGACCCTTGGCCGGGCGATAGAAGAAGATGATGTAGACGAGAAAGGCTTCAACAAGTGGTTCAAGGATGAAGCGGAAGAACAGAAGAAGAAGAGGCCCAGCCTGTTCAAAATGACCATGAAGACAATCTTCTAGAGCAGGCACGTTGTTTTTAGCTCTGTGTCTCAAGTAAAGGAAAAGTAAATATGACAACAAGTAATTCGAGTGAAAGCAGCGCGGTCTGGGGCCGTGTGAAGCTGCCGCCCTGGTGGCTGGTATTGATTGAAGGCATTCTGCTGATCATCATCGGCATTTTCTTCTTCGTCAGCCCTTACCGCACGCTGGTAACGGCCGTCTGGGTGCTGGGTCTTTACTGGCTCGTCCGCGGCATCCTGGACCTGATATCGCTCATCTGGGACCGCTCATTTTGGGGCTGGAAAATCTTCGCCGGTATTCTGGGCATTGTCGCCGGCTGGATTCTCCTGCAGCAGCCTCTGGCCGGTTCTCTGGTGCTTTCCACCACATTGATCTGGATATTGGCCTTCATCGGCCTGTTCATCGGTATTTCCTCACTGCTGCGCGGCTTTCAAGGCGCGGGCTGGGGGACTATCATCCTGGGCATCATTGAAATCGTGATCAGCATCATTCTGTTCATGAATGCCGGCGGCGCCGCCTCCTGGCTGCCCTGGGTGCTGGGCGGTCTGGCCATCCTGGGTGGTATCCTGACGCTCATCGCCTCCTTCGGCCTGCGCGGCGTAGAGCATGAAATCGAAGACGCCAGGGAACAGGCGGCGGAAATGGCCTCCCGCGCCAAAGCGGCACAGATGTCTGCGGCCGCCGCGGCGGCAAAAGCAGCCGCGGACGCGGCGGATTCAGTGGATGATACGGTCGATGATGTATCTGAAACCGTTGGCGATGCGGCCGATGCCGCCGGTGACGCCGTAGACGATGCGGTCGATACCGCAGGTGACATGGCCGATGATGCGGCCGATGCCGCCGGCGATGCGGTCGACGACGCCGGTGACGCGGTTGAAACGATGGCCGCGCGGATGGGACTTCCCGTTAATCAGGACCTTACGCTAATCGAAGGCATCGGGCCGAAGACCGCCGAGGCGCTGGCGGCTGCAGGCGTGAATAACTATGCAGACCTGGCGCACATGACGCCCGAACAGGTACATGCGATCGTCAAGGATGCCGGCATCAGCGCTGATCCGTCAACCTGGCCGGAGCAGGCGCGCCTGGCTGCGGAAGGCAAGATGGATGAACTGCAGGCTTTGCAGGACCGCCTGCAAGGAGGCCGTAAGGGTTAGGTCGCTTCTGTCCAACCCTGACGGGTCTGGCGATTCAGTTAACATTCTGTGGTGATAATAGAAGGTCAGTGGCTCCGTTAACAGCGGGCCGGCTGCGGTAGTATGCAGAGCCGCGGGCCATAATGGGCCTGCGGCTCTATTGTCTTAAACCAAGGAGATACAAAATGGCAAAAGAATTTAAAGGTGTAATCAATCTCGACGCGCGCGATTCGGTTCCTGATTGGGAACCCTATCTGCAGCCGGTGGCCCCCGAGGGTGCGCCGAATGTGCTGATGATCATCTGGGATGATGTCGGCTTCGGGGCGATGGACCTCTACGGCGGACCGATTGAGACACCAAACATGAAGCGCATTGCCGACATGGGCATTCGTTATTCCAATTTTCATACCACGGCACTCTGCTCGCCGACCCGCTCCAGCTTGCTCACCGGCCGCAACGCCACCAGCAACGGCATGGCCAGCATTACGGAAACGGCCGACGGGTTCCCCGGCGCATCCGGCCGCATTCCCTTCGAGAACGGCTTCATGGCCGAAGTGCTGGGCGAGCAGGGTTGGAATACGTATGCGATTGGTAAATGGCACCTGACCCCGGCGGACGAGATAGATATGTCCTCCTGGAAACATCGCTGGCCGCTGGGGCGCGGTTTCGAGCGTTACTATGGCTTCCTGGGCGGCGAGACGCACCAGTATTATCCGGACCTGGTCTACGACAACCATCCCGTGGAGCAGCCCTATGGCCCCGAGGACGGTTACCATCTCTCCAAGGACCTGGTCGATAAGTCGATCGAGTTCATCAAGGATTCCAAGGCTGTCAACCCGGACAAGCCGTGGTACATGTACTTCTGCCCCGGTGCAGCCCACGCGCCGCACCAGGTGTGGCAGGAGTGGATCGAGAAGTACAAGGGCCGGTTCGATGAGGGCTACGAAGAAATCCGCAAGACGATCCTGGCCAACCAGAAGGAACTGGGATTGTTGAACGACGATGTACAGCTGTCGCCGATCAATCCGCATGGTGAGCCGGATGTGGTCAGCCCCACCGGTGTGCCCTGGCCTTCACTTGATTTTGTCAAGCCGTGGGATGGGCTTAGCGACGATGAGAAGAAGCTGTTTGCGCGTCAGGCGGAAACGTATGCAGGGTTTGTGTCCTACACGGATCACGAAATCGGCCGCTTAATCGACTACCTTGAAGAATCTGGGCAGCTTGAGAACACGATCATCTTCGTCACCTCCGACAACGGCGCCAGCGCCGAGGGCGGGCCGAACGGTTCCTTCAATGAGAACAAATTCTTCAACAATGTGGAAGACACCGTGGAGGCCAACCTGGCCAAGCTGGATGACTGGGGCGGCCCCAATTCCTACCCGCATTACTCCAGCGGCTGGGCCTGGGCTTTTGACACGCCGTTCCCCTACTGGAAGCGCTACGCCGGCTTTGAGGGCGGCGTGTGCGACATGATGCTTATGGCCTGGCCGGCGCAGATCGAAGCGGGCGGCGTTCGCCACCAGTACCTGCACGCCATCGACGTGGTGCCCACGCTCTACGAGATGCTGGGTGTGACCCCTCCCGAATATGTTAAAGGTTATAAGCAAACGCCCATCGAGGGCAATAGCTTTGCCAACACATTCAACGACCCCGACGCGCCGGAACGACAGACGCAGTTCTACTCGATGCTGGGCATGCGCTCCATCTACCACGAGGGTTGGTTGGCGACGGCGCTGCATCCCGCACTTTCCGGCTGGGCCCATTTCGATCTGGACGAATGGGAACTGTACAACCTGCGCGAGGACCGCGCACAGACCAACAACCTGGCCGCTGAAAACCCGCAGAAACTGCAAGAGCTGATTGGGCTGTGGTTCTATAACGCCGGGTTGTACAACGGTTTCCCCGTGGACGACCGCACCGCGGCCGAGCAGCTCAACCGCGAACGGCCGGAAGCGGGCAAACCGCGCAGCCAGTACATCTACTATCCCGGTGCGGCCGAAGTGCCGGAATCTGTGGCCGTGAGCATTCCCGGCCGCAACTACACCATCGCCGCGCAAGTTGTGATCGAGAGCGACCTGGCTGAAGGCGTGCTCTTCGCGCATGGCGGCGTCGGCGGCGGGCACACGCTCTATGTCAAGGACGGTGAGTTGGTCTATCTCTACAACTGGCTCGGCGAGAAGCTGCAGTACGTTCGCGGCGGCGACGTGACGGAAGGGCATCATGTCTATACGGTCGAATTCACCAAGACCGGCATTGACGATGTGACCAAGAGCGCCGTCGGCACGCTCAAGCTCTACATCGATGACGAGGTCGTGGGTGAAACCGAAATCTGGACCCAGCCGGCCTCCTTCGCCCTGGCCGGCGACGGCCTGAACGTCGGTTTGGACCGCGGTTCTCCGACCTCGCCGGAATACCTGCCGCCGTTCGAGTTCGAAGGCGGCGAGATCGTCAAGGTAGTCTGCGA
>JBJYWZ010000353.1:0-1987 GCA_046259725.1 Promineifilaceae bacterium (SeqCode)
GTGGCTTTGCTTGAGAAAACGGGAACCCGCGGGAGGGAAATTCCGAACGGGTTCCTGTTTCCTATTTGCAGATCAGCGTATCCCTGACATACCGCCGGCGATGCCGCCTTTCTGTGCCCCAAACTAATATTCACATGATCTTAACAAGAATGTTCTATAATCCCCTGGCACTTTGAAGGCATGAGCTATTCACTTCATGAACGAAGCGAGGCAAGACGCAACCGCTAACGAAACAGGCACACGGCCGTCAAGGCTGCGATCTTTGTGGTCGCTGGCCAGGCGCGCCGGGCTGTTTGTGCTGGGTATCTGTGCTGCCTTAGGCGCCGTGCTGCTTTACAGCGCCCTATTTCCGGCGCCTGCACCGCTTACAGAAAGCGATGTCAAAGAAAGCATCGTCCAGGTGATGGCATCGGCCACGCCGGAGGCTGCTTATTCCGCCCAGATATACCAGACGATCCTGCCCTCGATGGTCCTTGTCCAGGCGCAGTTCGCCGACGCTGACGAAGAAAAGGAATTCGGCATCGGCAGCGGCGTTGTCGTCAATGATGCCGGTGATATTTTGACCGCCTGGCACGTCGTCAGTGGGGCGAAAGAAATCAGAGTGACCTACGCCGACGGCAGCAAAGCCACGGCCGAAATCAGCGCTGCTGAGCCGGAGAATGATATCGCCGTGCTGCACCCTACCCAACCACCCGGCCTGATCGTACCGGCCGTGCTCGGCAATCCTTTTGCGATGAGGGTCGGGGATGAAGCCTTCGCCGTAGGCAATCCATTAGGCCTGACAGGCTCGCTGAGCGCCGGCGTGATCTCGGGCTTTAATCGTTCGATCCCTGTCGGCGAAGATGGCGTACAGCGTCTGGAACGGTTAATCCAATTTGACACGGCCGTCAATCCCGGCAACTCCGGCGGGCCGCTGCTCAATCGCCAGGGCCAGGTGGTGGGCATTGTTACTGCGCTGGCCAATCCTTCCGAGCAGAACTTTTTCGTGGGCATCGGATTTGCGGTGCCTATCGGTACGGCCGTTTCCGTGGCCGGCGCGCCGGGATATTGAATATTTCAGTATGGTAGATATCAGCATTCAGTATCTCAGCCGGCGGTTGACAGCTGACAGCTGACGCCTGACACACTATCACCAAGGACATTCACATGAAGCAACCACCAGACCCAAACAGCGATAAGCCAATGGAGCGAGTTCTATTCGAGGTCAAGAAAGTCATCGTGGGGCAGGACATCCTGCTTGAGCGGCTGATCGTGGCCTTGCTTGCCCGCGGCCATATCCTCGTCGAGGGCGTACCAGGACTGGCCAAGACAATGGCCATCAAGACCCTGGCCACATCGATCGGTGGACAGTTCCAACGCATTCAATTTACGCCCGATCTTGTTCCCGCCGACCTGATTGGCACGCGCATCTACAACCAGAAAAGTGGTGAATTTAATACCTCGCTGGGCCCCGTCTTCACCAACCTGCTCCTTGCCGATGAGATCAACCGTGCGCCGGCCAAGGTGCAGAGCGCACTCCTGGAAGTGATGCAGGAGCGGCAGGTAACCATCGGACGTGAAACTCACCCCGTACCTGATCCCTTCCTGGTCATGGCCACCCAAAACCCGATTGAATCTGAGGGCACCTATCCACTGCCGGAGGCGCAGGTCGACCGCTTTATGCTGAAGGTCCTGGTAGGTTATCCCTCCGCCACGGAAGAGTTTGTCATCGTCGAGCGCATGACGGGGGCGCTGCAGGCCTTGCAGCGCGTCATTGATACGGAACAACTGCTGGCGCTGCAAGAAGCGGTCGACGATGTCTATGTCGATCCCGCTTTGATCGAATACGCGGTCAATCTCGTCTCGGCGACCCGGAACCCGGAGAAGGTCGGTCAGGGCGAACTGAGCCCCTTTATCCTGTTTGGGGCCAGCCCGCGCGCTTCGATTAATCTTATTCTCGCCGCACGGGCGCTGGCGTTTGTTCGCGGGCGCGATTACGCCTTACCGC
>JBJYWZ010000354.1:0-4211 GCA_046259725.1 Promineifilaceae bacterium (SeqCode)
CATACCAGCAACGATTTTGGACGCGCCTCATGAAAATACTGAGATTTTTGGAAGGGTTATCCCTGGAATATACAATCGGAAGTTCTTGCACTCAGTGGAGCACTGGCTTCTGGGGTTACCAAATTGGTTGCTTGCATCATTGGAGCATTTGTTGTTTGCCGCGGGCCTGGTATCACTGTGGCGGCTCGGCTATGTGTTACTTTTTTTTTCGAGCTGAACATCTTTTAACAGGCACACTAGCCCAAACGACTTCTAGTATTTTCAGTAGAAGCAATGTTTTTCGTTAGGCAGCATACCATTGCTAGCAGTCGTCTAGACATCATATAGCCTATGCAGCAATGACACGTAACCAAGCAAATTCAGCCGACCACTTCAGTCCCTTCCGCTCCGTACGTGTCGGCTGATTTGTGGCGTTAGGAGAAGTACCGGAGGTAACCATGACGAACCAAGAACGAACCGCAATGATCTGGGGAGCTGTCGCCGGCGCAGTCCCGGCGCTCGGCAGCATTCTTGCTGCCCCGCCCGCCGACGTCATCTCTAACATCCAGTTCGATGTCGTAATAGGTCATTCCATCAAGTTCGTTATCCTTGCTTTCCTCGGCGCCTTGGTCGTTCGTCTCAACAAGGAAACCAACTACCAAAAGGCGTTCCAACTCGGAATAATGGCTCCCGCCATTCTAATTGGCACACAGTCAACCTCGAATCTTAATTCCGCGCGAAGTGATCTCGACTTCATGCAGGAGCAACTCCAACAACAACAGATTTCGTCAGAGATCGCCGGTGCGTCGGCGCCGCAGTCTAGCGCCACTCCCGGTCTGTCACCTGATTATCCAGCTGGTAGCAGCATTCTTGACATCTTTGTACCGCCCGTGTATGCAGAACCCCCACTCCAAAAGGGCGACCTAAGAGAACCGAGTTCGCTAGAAGGGGTCTGGAGAGGCTTGACCGGCAGCTCAAGTAATAACTGGTTCGTAATTGCCGGGTCGTATTCGAGCCAAGAGGCGGCAGAGGCGCAAGCGCGAAAGTTGCGTGCAGAGGGTTGGAACGCTGCCGTCGGAACTCAACCGGAAAGGTTCAACGGCTACTACCCAGTATTGATCGGCTCCAATCTACCAAGAGACCGTGCGCTTCAAATACGCGACCAGGCCATCCGCGATGGTCTGCCAAGAGACACTTTCGCCGCACGCCGTTAATTCCTAACGAGTGCGCCAGCCCGACGCCTTGGAGCAGCCTTCGCTGTCCCTCAGGCTGCTCCAAGGCGTCGGGCTGCGCTTAACGTTGGCGCAGAGCAAAGACTGGCCTTCACCCGGCCCATCAACGAAGACAGCTACACACCGAAAAGCGGAGAAGAGCCGAGGTGGAAATTCGTTTCTATATCGATCCCACAACGGATCTTCCGCACATCTATGAGCACGGCTTAACCGCAGAAGAGGTCACCGAGGTTTTGCTTGGCAATGGTGAAGATCTACCCGCTAAGCGCGGTTCACGCATGAAACTCGGACAAACCGGCACCGGTCGATATCTTCAGGTGATCTACGTCCCAGACGAAGATCCCAACAGCGTGTTCGCTATTACATCCTACGAGTTGCACGGCAAGGGCCAAGACTGCCTATCGCCGACGGCAACGGAGGAAAAGGCGATGAGCAATGCGTTTCCTAAGGGTTGGAACGAAGAGCGTGTGCGTCAAGTTCTAGCTCATTATGAAAGTCAGTCGGAGGACGAGCAGTTCGCCGAGATCGAAGCCGCCCTCGAACAAGAAGATACCATAATGATGGCGATACCCGCTAAGCTCGCCCCAGAGGTGCGGGCGTTGATCGCCCGCAAGCAAGAGAAATAAGCGCCAGCAATCGCGGCACCTCCGCCTCCGACGTCCGCTCGAGTTCTCGGGACAGTTTACTTAATTCCAGCGTTTACCCGAAAGAAAGAAGAGAAGCAATTGTCTAACACGCCCACAAGCTCCGACGCCAAACTGCGGCCTTTGCTCGCGATCAGGCCGCAGTTATGCGCGGGCTGTCGTTGACGTTGGGCTCAGAACCACAGACCTGCATCGGTCTCTGAATGCATTTTGAACTGGGAACCCAAATTTCAGACATCGAGCCGATTGCCGTATGATCAGGCATTCGCGATCTGGCGAGACTGCGAAAACAGTTTGGCCCCGGAAGATGGCGGAAGCTCAAAGGAGTAGCGGACGTGAAGCTACTCAACGGGAATATCCGTCGAGCTGAGATTCACTGGTATGAAGCTCATGGAATCGGGAAGCGGAAGATGAAGAAAAAACCGTTCGTCGATTAGAGGCCAGGCTATGCCAACGTCAACGAAACATTTCGTCCTATACATTGAAAGTGGCGACGCAGAGGACCTCTAGAGAGGTAAGGTGTATCAATCGCTACCAGATGTTCAAGTGGAAGCCGAAGGCTTGTTGAGGGTAGTCGATGAATCTCTGGAAGATTATCTATACCCGACCGAGTATTTCGTCGAGCTTCAGCTACCACAGCGGGCCGTGGATGCATTGGCAGCCTAGCTCGACCTTGGAAACGCCCAACAAGCGCAAAAGCTGCGACGCCTTGGAGCACCCTTCGCTATCGCTCAGTCTGCCCCAAGTCGCGCGTTCTGGCGCGGGCTGCGGTTAACGTCGGGCGAGCAAAGCAGATAGGTTCATAAATGCCCCAAAAGATTCGTGATCTGTTGAAGGCGCTTCGAGACGCCGGCTTCACAGAAATTCGAGGGGCAGGCAAAGGGTCTCATCGGAAGTTGGTCCATCCAAAGTATCCTGGCGCCGTCACGGTAAGCGGTAATTCGGGCGATGACGCCAAACGGCATCAAGAAAAGCAGATTGCGGAAGCAATTGACGCGGTGCGGAAATGAAAGACCTTGACAGATACCACAAATGGATCGAGTGGAGCGACGAAGATCACGTGTACATCGGGAAGTGCCCTGACCTTATCACCGGCATTCATGGGGAAGATCCTCTCACCCTGTACGGCGAACTATGCGAAGTCGTTCAGGACGTCATCGATCATTTCAACGAAGAAGGCCGTCCATTGCCGGAGCCGCGCGTTCGCCCCATGAGAGAAGTTGCATAAATCGCCCAACAAGCGCACAAACTCCGACCGCGTGCTGGCTTTCCGTCACTTTGCTCTGGCCAGCCAGCACGCGGCGGGTTGCGCATGACGTTAGCTATTGACAGCAGCGTTCGACGCTACTGCGATCAACCGTGCGTCGGGCGATTTGGGGACGCGGTATCGGGGAGACCGCCGCGGTCCCGCCCAGTGCATCCCCTGATCAGGGCAGGTCGAACAGCAGCAGCTCGCCGGCATCCACGCCCTCGATGCTCACCCCCTCCCCGGCGGCGATGCGCGCGCCGTCGCCGGCGCCAAGCTCGGCGCCGTTGACCCGCACCTTGCCGCGGGCGACGTGCACATAGCCAGACCGCCGCGGCGCGAGCTGATAGCCGACGACGTGGCCGTCGTCTGGCCGCGTCGCGAAGAGCAGCGCGTCCTGGTGCGTGGCGATGGAGCCGTCGCGTCCATCCGGTGACACCAAGAGGGCGAGCCGATTGCGCTTG
The DNA here is from genome assembly GCA_046259725.1 of Promineifilaceae bacterium (SeqCode). GTDB lineage: Bacteria > Chloroflexota > Anaerolineae > Promineifilales > Promineifilaceae > JAACFF01. Next base: position 3,566 of record JBJYWZ010000354.1, read on the forward strand.
TCCGCGGCCGGGAAGTGCTGTTGCGCATAGCGCGGTGCGACGCCGGTCTGGTTGGGCAGCAGCCAGATTTGCAACAGGTGAACGCCGTCGGTGCTGGATGCGTTGTACTCGCTGTGGCGCACCCCGGTGCCGGCGGCCATGTACTGCACCTCGCCGGCGCGGATCACCGAGCCGTTGCCCATGCTGTCCTTGTGCTCCAGGGCGCCGTCGAGCACGTAGGTGACGATCTCCATGTCCTGGTGCCCGTGGGTCGGGAAGCCGCCGCCGGGGGCGATGCGGTCGTCGTTGATGACCCGCAGGTTGGACACGCCCATGTGCGCCGGGTCGTAGTAGCTGGAGAACGAGAAGGTATGCCAAGTGTCGAGCCAGCCGTGGTTGGCGTGGCCGCGGTCTTCGGCGTGACGGATGGTGAGCATGGCGGGCCTCCGTTAACGGACATTGGAGCTCGTGCAACAGCGCGGATGTTCCGAGACCATTTCTGATCGTTGTCGTTGTCGTTGTCGAAATCGAGTCTCGGCACGACATCGATGACGGGTTCGATCACGACAAACACGACGAGCGGCCTCGGGATTTCCTCAATAGAGCACTGGTGCAAGGTTGCGGAACGTCGGAGACCATACGGCTTCCCGCCTGCGCCGGACTCACG
>JBJYWZ010000355.1:0-1877 GCA_046259725.1 Promineifilaceae bacterium (SeqCode)
CTTCAATGTAGTGCACGCCCATTTCATCGAGCTTCTGTGCTATTTTGATCTTGTCGTCAACAGATAAAGAAATTCCTTCTCGCTGTGTTCCATCTCGTAATGTCGTGTCGTATAGCAAGACATCGCTCATCTCTCGTATTCTCCTACCAGCCGGCGGCTGGTTGGCCGGCAGTTCGCGCCGGTTTCATTGTCATGTCAAATCTAAACAGCCGTATTCACGCGCGCCGGATGTGCCTGTTCATAGGCGATGATATGGTCTTCCTGTTTTTGCAGATAACCGAGCTGGTCGATTCCTTCCAGCAGACATGTTTTGCTGAATCCGTCGATTGGAAACTCGACGGAACGGCCGTCCGGCAGCGTCAGCGTTTGCTGCGCCAGATCGATCGTCACTTGTGCATCGATATCTTCGTCAGCCAGGCTGAAGAGCTGCTGCTGCGTCTCTTCGTCGACAATTACAGGCAGCAGCCCGTTCTTCAACGCGTTATTGCGGAATATGTCGGCAAAGGAGGTGCTCACGATGGCGCGGAAGCCGAAATCCATCAAAGCCCAGGGCGCATGTTCCCGGCTCGACCCACATCCAAAGTTGTCTCCGGCAATCAGGACCTGCGCATCGGTCGCATGCGGCAGATTAAAGACACAATCATCGCGAACCGCGCCATTGTCGTCATAGCGCCAGTCGGCAAACATGTGCTGGCCGAGGCCGGCCTTGCTGATGGTTTTTAGGAAGCGTGCGGGAATGATCTGATCCGTGTCGATGTTCTCTGTTTGAACCGCCACCATTTTCCCGGTTAATATGTCAAATTGATTCATAATGGTCACCTATTTAAAGGTACGCGCGTCAGTCACTACGCCCGTGATGGCTGAAGCTGCGGCCGTTACCGGGCTGGCCAGGAATGTACGGCCGCCTTTACCCTGACGACCTTCGAAGTTGCGATTGCTGGTGCTGATTGCATACTGCCCGGGCTGGAGCTGGTCGCCATTCATGGCGATGCACATGCTGCATCCTGCTTCGCGCCATTCCGCGCCGGCCTCCTTAAATATCCGGTCTAACCCTTCTTGTTCGGCCTGTTTCTTGACCATTTGCGAGCCGGGAACGACCATGACCCGTACGCCGTTCGCGACCTTTCGGTCTCGTAGAATATCCGCGGCCAGGCGCAGATCGCTGATGCGTGAGTTCGTGCAGCTGCCGATAAACACAACATCCAGAGGCTGGCCCAAGAGCTGCTGCCCAGGCTTCAAGTCCATATACTCCAGCGCCTTGATCGCCGTCCGTCTTTCTCCCAGATCGGCGATGGCATCCGGATCAGGAACCGAATTGGTAATCGGCATGCCCATACCCGGATTAGTACCGTAGGTGATCATCGGTTCAAGCTGTGCGGCATCCAGGGTGACGGATTTGTCATATCGTGCGCCCTCATCCGAAACCAGCTCTCGCCAGCCGGCGACTGCCTCTTCCCATGCACGGCCGCTCGGTGCTCGTTCTTTCCCTTCCAGATAGGCGAAGGTCGTATCGTCCGGTGCCACAAGCCCTGCCCGCGCGCCTCCTTCGATACTCATATTGCAGATCGTCATGCGCTGTTCCATACTCAACGCGCGTATGGCGGGACCGGTGTACTCAAAGACATAGCCTGTTCCGCCGCCTGTGCCAATCTTCGCCAGCAGCGCCAGAATGATGTCTTTGGCAGACACGCCTGGCCCCAGCTGACCTTCAACGCGCACTTCATACGTCTTCGGCTTGAACTGCAGTAAGCACTGCGTGGCCAAAACGTGCTCGACCTCGCTTGTGCCGATGCCGAACGCCAGCGCACCGAATGCGCCATGGGTGGCCGTATGGCTGTCGCCGCAAACGATGGTCATTCCCGGCTGCGTCAAACCCA
>JBJYWZ010000356.1:0-9741 GCA_046259725.1 Promineifilaceae bacterium (SeqCode)
AAGGTCGTTCCTCCACATGCTGCTAGAAGCGATAATATGAGAAATAGAGCGCCGATGATTCGCCCATTTATTTTTGTCACGATGCTCACCTCTTAGTTGAAATTCGCCCCACCAGGCACCGGGGCTGCAGTAAAGATAGCATGAGGCATGAAACTATCTTCAGTCTGGTAACCCATATTAATATTTATATTATGGCAGTGTTTCATTCGCTCGTGTATCATCGCGCGCTTTTTCCTATAATACATCGTCTGGTTGAGACTTTGTCATTCCATAAAACTTCCAGACGCAGATTGATGATTGCGGCCAATAGGAAACGAGGTTTCCCACAACAGTAAGGGAACCCTGACGCTGCGCCATGCTCTGGCAAACAAGAGACAGCGGCAGAGCTGTTTGATAAAGGCCAGGGTGACTGTAACATGCATTTTTGTTATGACTGTTCAAACAATTGATTACTCGCGTAAATGGTATGTAATGGCCGCTGTTTCCATGGGAACGCTGCTGGCTACCATTGACGGCAGTATTGTCAATGTGGCGCTGCCGACGCTGGTTCGTGAACTACAAACCGATTTTGCCACCGTTCAGTGGGTGGTTTTAGCCTATCTCTTGACGGTGGCAACGCTGCTGCCCAGCGTCGGCCGTTTAGCCGATATGATCGGCAAAAAACAGATCTACACGTTGGGCTTTGTGGGATTCACTCTTGGTTCATTCTTGTGCGGCCTTGCGCCAACAATTCACCTGTTAATCGCCTTTCGCATGCTTCAGGCGGTTGGTGCAACCATGATCCTGGCCCTTGGCTCTGCCATTGTCACAGAGTCATTTCCATCCAGTGAGAGAGGCAGAGCGCTGGGCATTACCGGTACGATGGTCTCTATTGGAATCGTGATTGGACCCACACTGGGCGGGTTCATTTTAGATGGCTTTTCCTGGCATTGGATATTTTTCGTCAACATCCCCATTGGTATTGTGGGTACCTTGATGACAATTCGATTCGTACCCGATATTAAACCCATGGGAAGGCAGCAGTTTGATTTCCTCGGAGCCGTAACACTTTTTTTATGCCTCCTGGCTTTCTTATTTGCACTGACGCTCGGTCAAAGCGCGGGGTTTGCCGACATCCGTGTCCTGGGACTTTTTGTAGCTGGAATATTGCTGCTGGGCGCGTTTATTGTCGTCGAAAAGCGTGCCCAGCAGCCGATGATTGATCTCACGCTGTTTCGCGACCTGGAGTTCAGCAGCGGCCTGGTCACCGGCTTCCTGACCTTTATCGCTATTGCGGGAACGTTAATCCTGATGCCTTTCTATCTGGAGAATGTGTTGGGCCACAATACACGCCAGGTTGGTCTATTAATGGCCGTGCTTCCTGTGGCGATGGGCATTGTCGCCCCGTTTGCCGGGTCCATGTCGGATCGCGTGGGAACCAGAATTATTACCGTCGTTGGCCTCGTAATTTTGTTCTTTGGTTACGCCGGCCTGACCAGGCTGACTATCCAGACCGGTGCGCTGACTTTCGCTCTGCTCATGGTGCCGGTCGGGGTCGGTATGGGCACCTTCCAATCCCCAAACAACAGTGCGATTATGGGATCAGCACCGCCTGGCAAGCTTGGCATCGTCTCCGGCATGCTGGCATTGAACAGATCGCTGGCACAAATAACCGGCATCGCCATAATCGGCGCCGTATGGGCGGCTCTGACCCTATCCTACGCACCGTCATCACAAATCACCAATGCCGCCGATGCGAGTGCACCAGCGCAGGTTACGGCCTTGCAGCATACCTTTATCGTCGTTGCCGCCGTTATCTTGGCCGCACTCCTAATCGCAGTTTGGACGCTGATGAAAGAATCCCGCGGTCACAGCCAGGCAGTCTAAAATCGCCCAACCGAAACGTCCGCTGTCGGCGCCAGGGGTTAGGCGGGACATGAAAAAGAAAAACCCGGCTCTTCTTGTGATTCAGAGCCGGGTTGGCGGTCGAGGCAAGCAGCAGATTTGGTGGGTTTTGTGGGAATGGACCTAAATGGTCCGAATTATCCCTTTTTTGACTGCCTGTCTCGATAGTTCATTGTTAAACTGGTTGTTTTCGGCGAAGTTATTCCCTTGGCCAAGGCGGCAGTATAACTGTATCTACAGCATGGATCGTTCCATTGTCGGCGACGACGTTTTCTACAATGACCTGGGAATCATCGTTCACGTAAAGGTGATCTTCATAGAACTTCAAACCGGCCTGCTGGCCATTGGCCATGACCACATTGCCCAGCATTCCTTTCAACTCAGCCGTTGAATAGTTGCCCACCAGAACATGGTAAAGCAGAAGGTTGGCCAATTCTTCCTTGCTGAATTCAGAGGCCACATTGTCCGGCGTCAATCCGAGCTTGGCGAAGGCAGCATCAGTAGGCGCGAAAACGGTCCATTCGCCACCTGAAAGTTCATCTACCAGATCAGCGGCGGTTACGGCGGCAACCAATGTGTCAAAGCGACCGTCAGCGATCGCAATGCCAGCGATGCTGTTTGGGGGAATGGATGGCGCAGCCGCGACTGGCTCAGGTGCGGCCTCGACCGGTTCAGCGGCTTCAGGTGCAGCTTCCGTAGTCTCCGTTGGGGCAGCCGCTGTCTCTTCAGCCATCATCGCCTCTTCTGCCGCTTCCGTGCGCGGCCACGGCGGCAGGATAACGTTGTCTACGACCTGAATGTAGCCGTTATCGGCGAGCACATTCTCAATAATGACCTTGGAGTCATCGTTGACATATAACTCGTCTTCGTAGAATTTGAGACCGGCTTGCTGGCCGTTGGCCATGATCACATTACCCAACATTCCTTTCAAGTCCGCAGTGGCCAGTTGACCGGGCAGCGTATGGTAGAGCAGGAGATCTGCTAATTCGCCGGCGGTGAATTCGCTGGCGATATTATCGGCATTCAGCCCCAGCTTGGCGAAAGCATCATCAGTCGGCGCGAACACGGTCCATTCGCCGCCAGCCAGATCATCCGCAAGCCCGGCAGCAACGACCGCCGCGGCCAGGGTGTCAAAACGGCCGTCGGCGACGGCAATTCCAGTGATGCTGTTAGATGGAATTGCGGGCGCTTCCTCTTGGGCAAGGGCTGCCGGCGCCAACATCAATAATAAAACAATAAGAAGCAGGAAACTTTTCGTAGTAGACTTCATGCTAGGATACCTCCCTACGCACTGCTGTGCGGATTATGCATGGTTTGTTTACCCACCATCCTCCATATTAACAGGCAGGAATCCAGCGTTGCAATACTTATCTGCACGGCTTAAGCTTGCTATTACTTTGCTCAAACAGGGAGATCGCTGGCTGCGCTTTGCGCATCGGCCAACTGGCCCCGGGGGGAAATAGGGCGAACGCGCGCATCAAGACCAGTTCTATGACTGGTTGGTTGAAACTTTGTCGTTGATTGCGTTCTATTGCAGCGGATCGAACACCAGCACCAGCCGGCGACCAATCGGGTTTAGCGGCAAAAGGGGTTGTCCTTCAGCCAACCCCGAGCTCATCATCGCACCTCATGCGAAGAGGTCATACTTGCTCTCGCTGACCCGACTACTCTCCCAATGGCTCGCTCGGAAGCGAGAACCGGTGCCGCCGCGACTCCATACATGAAAGATCCAACGGTAGTCCAGGATCGCCCAGGAAGCTGATACCGAGGCGGGCAGCGCAATTGTCTACCGCCCAGGTTTCATGCCCTGCCTGGGGTACGATAACCAGTGTTGCGTTATCCAGTTGCTCGACCAGGGCACGGCCGTTTTCGGGCGGCGTGCGCGTATCATATTCCCCCTGCAGGATAAGGACAGGTACGTCGCTGCTGACCGGCTCGCCATAGGTCGCATCTGGTTCGCCCATCGGGTAGTCGGTGCAGTTGCCGACTTCCGTGGCCAGCATAGCATCGCTACCCCCCAGCGCCGGGATAGCCAGCGCGTCTCGCTGCGTCAGCGCCGCCTGGACATCAGAGAAAGGCAGCTGCTCAAGGCAGACAATTCCCGAGAGTAAGAAGTGAGCGTTGTTCTTGGCGCTGGCCTGAACGACCAGGTCAGCGGCAGCTTCATCGGTTTGTGCGCCGGAACCACTTGCCATCTCTCGCAGTTGTGCGAGCTCCTCGTCCGTCAGGGCGTCAATCGTTTCCAGGATACCGGGCAGGGCCTCCGAGTCAGCCAAAACGCGCTCCGCACCTGCCTTGAGTCCCGCCCGCGGATCATCTTCCAGCACCCCGTCCAAAACCTCTTTCAGGGCCTGCAAACCGGTAAGCGGGTTGCTGCCCTGTAAGCCGGCCACGGTTACTTTCTGCACAAACTTGTTGATGGCTTGCGAAACCACAGATCCCTCGGGTGATTCCGTACCTACCTCCCGATTCAAGAGGGCCCGGTAAGTTGTCGTGCTGCCCGATTCCAACTCGGCGATCATGCGCGGCAGGTAATTGCCGCGTGTGCCGCCCGGGTCGAGCAGTTGGGCAATCACTTCGTCCGCACCAATGGTCTGTTCACCGGCGACCAGCGGCTCTATCTGCAGCCGATCCAGGAGTGCCGCGGTTCGGTTGGTCAGGTCCGGGTAAGCCTCATTACAGGTGGCATCGGCAGCGCAGTTGGCGAACAGCTGCATGACCATATCATGCGCGGCTAAGGCGAAGTTATTGAGACGATCGGCGGTCGGCGCAGACGGTGAATCAAGCACAATACTGCGAATGGGCGCCTGGGGATGGCGGCGCAGTGTTTCAAGAGCCAGCCTGGTACCGTATGAGGTGCCGTGCAGGTTGTAGCTGTCGTAGCCAAGGGCCTGCATCAGCCCGACAAGGTCATTGCTGCTGTTGGCTGTGTTAAACTGTGCCGGATCGTAACCAGCCTGTCTGAATGCCTCGTGACAGCGGCCATTGATCGCACCGACCGTCGCACTATACCCCGCCAGGTACTGTTCGTAGGGCATCGAACGGTCCCGGCTCTCGTCTGTACTCACGCTGTCCACGAAGGCCTGCAGTTCGCTGCGGCCTAATTGGTCGCCCAGCAGCGCCACACACTCTTCCAGGGCCAGACGTTGGGCAAAGAGCGTGCCGCGCTGGGCGGGGAAGATAAGGTCGCGATTACGCCGCAAATCCCCATACATCTGCCCGCCGGCTGCCAGGACGGCGCTCTGGCCCGGGCCGCCCGCCAGGTAGACAATGGGCGCCTCAGCTGCACTTTCGCTGGCGAACAGGCGCACGAAGGTCAGATTAATGGTTCCTGCCTGCGGGTCGCTGTAGTTCACCGGAACGGTATATACGCCGCATTCATAGGTCTCACCCTCTACTTCACCCGTTAAGGGCAGGGGGCAGCTAATGGTCGTGATCGCGCCTGCTTCCGCCTCTACGTCACTGATCTCTTTCTGCAGACGCACCAGTTCGGCGGCACTGCTGTCCCCGCCGCGGCAGGCGACCAGGCCCGATAGTGCCAGCAGGGCTATTAAGATCAAGAAAAGAAGGGCCGGATGATTGTCAGACAATGGTCGAATTTACCTCTGAGATTGTTTCCCGATTATATGATTTTCGCCAGGAGCAGGCCGCCTATCCAGTAGAGGGCGCCGATAGCGACGGCTGCTAAAAGAGCGCCTGTGAATCCGGCGACCCTCAGCCCCGGCAGCAGCCTGCCGCCAATCAAAAGCGCGATGGCGGCAACGAACAGGTGAACGATACCACCGATCAGACCACCGCCGTCCATAAATCCCGCCAGGCCAAGCAGCAAGGTAATGATCCCGGCCACGAAGGCAATCACGATGCCGGCGGTAAGTGCGCTGCCGGAGCCGCTGACCTCAAGTCCAAGGCCAAGCCTGCTCACGATCCAGATCGCCAGAGCAGAAATCAGACCAATGAACGCCGTAGCGATTAAGAGCGGGACAAGCGTGTTCAATGCCATGCCTCCTTCGGCTCGCGCAAGTCAGCGAACTGTCTATTAAAAGTGACAATCATTCAATCAGTCGTGGGTTCAAAGAGCAGATAACCAGAGTCGCCATTGGAACCCAGAGGATAGCTGAGCGCCAGGCGGCCGGCATCAAACCACCAGGAGACGGCCGTTTCCAACCGTGCCAGATAAGCGGTTTCCTGATCCATTACCGGCTCAGTGCAAGCTTTCTGCGTCACCGCCGCCGGGCCGATGACGAGGCTGCTCAGTCCCTCCGGTCCACTGGCGACCATGCTGCGGTAGTCGTTGCAGCCAGTCGACCCGTTGATCAAGCCATCTTTGAAGCGCAGAGTTATTTCGGTATCAGGCAGGGCAGGTTCCTGGTCGTAGTTCAGGTCTAGCAGCCGCCAGCTCGTGTTATTGAGGTCATCTAGCGAAATTTTGGCTACGTCTTCGCTGCTGCTCTCCTGTAGTACACCATCTGCCAGCGTAAAGATTTTACGCACATTCCACCTGGGGCAGCAAAGCGGATCCTCTGGTCCGTGAGCCACAAGATCAGCAATGATCTGGCCCCCGTCGATAGTTAATGACTTGACCTGGATGCGATCGCCTATCATCAAGGCGTCTGCCGGAGCAGGCTCACTGTAAACATCAAAGACCGGAACCAGGAAAAAAAATTGGCCGCTCCCGCTGGAATAATCGTGCAGCAGGGCAGCCGCATCTTCAGTTCCATCGCCGTTCAGGTCGCCGGTGGGAATAAGCTGATCCAGCAGCTGCACGTACGGTGTCGCCGAACTACCGTCGCTGTAGTCGGCACGGCCGTCTACGAGCGTAATTGATTCGTCGGGGAAAAGGCCATCATAGCTCAAGTTGCCCAGAATGGCGGCCAATTCCGCCGTATTGTCCGTCGATCCGGGTGCCGCGGTCCCACTGTCGCCCGGGCCAGGCATCTCAGCGATCAGAGCCATCGTCGCCTCAAGGTCCGGCGCAACGCGTGCTTGAGATGCCTGTTCATAGGCGTAGCCGGCAGCCAGCAGCTGAGGTTCCGACAGCCAACGGCCGATGAATACCGTCCCCTGCGGCGTGCCATCGCTCGCATATCCAGCGGGCACAGTAAGCGCCGGGTAGCCGGCAGGGGCGTAGAGCTGGGTGCCGTCGGAAATGAGGACATCGACCTCATGGTTTTCGAAGATGATGTCGAGAGCGTTGCGCGCCCGGCCGTTCTCCAACTGCTGTAGGCTGGCAAACTCCTCCTGGGTGATGGTCGTGTTCTGTGATGCCTCCAGGTGATCCTGACCATAGGGCGCGCGGTTGGCCAGATCCTCATTGTTAAAGGCGATAATCTCCTCCAAAGAGGCGACGGGCGCGTCTTCGCCTAAGCCGGCTAGGAAATCATTAATTGCCTGCTTGAAGCCGAACTCGAGCAGCGATTCAATGTCTGTGGGCGTCAGGAGCATCATTTCCGAATAGGGGATATCAATCACGGTCAATCCGGCTGATTCCAGAACTTCTTTCACAGCATCTGCCTTTTCCACATTGCCGGCAAACGCTTCCCTCAATTGGGCCTGTTGTTCCGCATCGGTGATGTCATTTTGGGCGAAAAAGGCATCGAACGCTTCTTCATTCCAGACCGGCAGCCCGACGCGCACTGTGGCGGCGCTCTCCTGGTTCAGAAATTGCGTGAAATCGACACCGGCCAGCTCGGCTGTAGAGGCGGTCGTAAAATCGTTTTCATCGACGCCGGTCATGGCGCTCAGCAGCACGGCGACGTCAGTCACGGTGCGGCCCATGGGACCGGGCACATCCTGAAAGGGCAGCAATGGAATGACGTAATCAGTGCTGATCAGCCCCTTGGTAGGCTTCAAAGCGACAACGGAGTTGATGCCAGCCGGGATAATTAGCGATCCCTGTGTTTCCGTTCCAACGCTGACGGCCGTCAGGTCAGCGGCGACGGCGACGGCCGAGCCGCTGCTGGAACCATACGTTTCATATGGGCCATAAGGATTCTGCGTTTGCCCGCCGTTGGTGCTGAAGCCGTTGGGCATGCAGGAGTCCATGTAATTCGCCCATTCAGACATATTAGCCTTGCCCAGAATCACGGCCCCGGCCGTGCGCAGCTGGCCAGCCAGGAAGGAGTCGCGGCTGGGATCCCAATCCAGCATCGCCGCGGCGCCGGCGGCTGTATGGAGCTCGTCGCCGGTGGCGATGTTGTCCTTGAGCAGCACGGGAATGCCGTGCATTCTGCCGCGAACTGTCCCTGCGGCGCGTTCTGCATCAAGCGCCTGGGCAATATCTAAAGCCTCAGGGTTAAGCTCCAGCACCGAATTAAGCTTGTCCACATCATAGCGCTGGATGCGATCCAGATAGTAGACGACAAGGTCGTAACTGGTCAGGTCACCGCTGTCCATCAGCGACTGCAGCTCGGGAATCGTCTTGCCGCTGATCAGCGCTTCCATCGCCGCAGCGTCTTCGGCTGTAAAGGCGGCCAGGGCCTCGGCAAAAGGTGTGAGGTCCCGGGCCACTTTGCCGCTGTACGCCGGCTCTGGGCGCGGGTAGGGAAGGTCATAGAGCGGACAGGAAAATTCAGCTGCGTCTTCCATCGCTGCTTCGTCTGGTGGAGGCGCGGGCAGGAAAGTCAGTTCACCGCCGTCATCAGCCAGGGAGATGACGAAGGCACCGTTGTCAAAGCGCCATGTGCCGCCAGATTGTAGAGCTTCCACCAGCTGTAGGAGGGGATCGCCCTCTTGACAGGTGACAGCCGCGGTGTCCAGATCGAAGCTGATTTGGCTCTGGGCATCAGCCGTAAAGGTTCCTTCTACCGGGCCACAAGTTGTACTGGACAGCGTGACGCTGCCGTCTTTGATCAGAGAAAGGACAAAGCCCGATGGTATTTCGACAACATCTGCACCGGACGTCGCTCGAACCCACTCCCAATTTGATGGGGCGAGAGCGGGAAGGGCATCGCCAATAGGCAGGAGGGTCACAGGTTCGAATGGCTGCGTGCCGTTGCCATTAAGGATATTCAGTACATTCAGAAATCCGAAGGCGCTGTAGGCAGCGGAGTTTGTCAGGCCGACTACGGTTATGTTCTCCTCGGGATTGGTATACCACAAGCTCTGGAATCCGGCCGTCTGGCCTTCGTGCCCCCAATAGCCGTTTCCAAAATCAATTAGACCAAGACCAAACGGCGCGCCGCCGATCAACGTCGACCTATCGTCGAAGGTCAGCATCTGCGCCAGGGAGTCTGGGTCCTGGAACAGCTCGCCGGCAGCCAGGGCCTTGCCATAGGTCGCCAGATCGGCGGCGGTCATGGCGTTGGCCCCTGCGGCCCAGCCCTGCGACACGTTCCAATTGGTTGTGTTCAGACGCGTGCCGTCTTCCTTCCACCAGTAGCCCTGGGTGATTGAACCTGCTTCCGGCACCCCATTGATGAAAACGGCCGTTTTCAGCCCCAGCGGATCAAAAATGCGCTCCTGAAACAGCTCGCCCAGCGGCTGGCCGCTCGCCTTTTCGGCGATCATGCCCAGCAGGATGTAGCCGGTGTTGCTGTATTTCCAGCCCTCGCCCGGAGCGAAATCGGGCGTGCCGTTGTCAATAGCGTACTGCACCAGTTCTTCAGGTGTGTAGCCCACCTCCAGCTTGGCCGGATCGCTGGCTGCCTCGCCAATGATGGGGTCGCTGTAGTCCCAGATGCCGGAGGTGTGCTGGGCAAGCTGGCGCAGCGTGATCTGCTCGCCGTTGGGAATCTGCGCGGCCAGGTCGGGCAGCCAGTCGCTGAGCATATCGTCAAAGGAAAGCAGCCCTTCTTCCTGCAGCTGCATGAGCACAGCGATGGTGAATGATTTAGTGTTGCTGCCGATTTCCAGGCGGTC
>JBJYWZ010000357.1:0-4157 GCA_046259725.1 Promineifilaceae bacterium (SeqCode)
TCGGCTTGCTGGTAATGGCCGTTATCTTCCTGATCGATCGCACGAAATACGGCCGTTATTCCTATCTGGTGGCGCTGCTGGTGGCTACTGCGCTGGTGACGATTTTTCAGCCGGACGGACTGGCCGTGGTTGGCGACTCGACGGCCGTACCACGATCCTTCATAAGCATGAATCTCCCCGATATATCCCTTATCCCACGGCTGATCGTTCCCGCCCTGGCCATCGCCATTATCGCCCTTGTACAGGCAGCGGGCGTCAGCCAGAGCGTTCCCAATCCCGATGGCGAGTATCCCGATCCCAACGGCGATTTCCGCGGCCAGGGCCTGGCCAACGTGGCGACCGGCTTTGCCGGCGGCATTCCCGTCGGGGGCTCGCTCTCTGGAACCACACTCATTAAACAGATGGGCGGGCAGACGCGCTGGGCCAACATCTTTACGGGCATCTTTGCCATGATCGCCGTCTTAACGGTAGGGCCGCTCATTGAGCTCATCCCCATGCCCGCCCTGGCCGGCATTCTAGTCATGGTCGGCATCAGCATGATCAATGTCGGGCGCCTGACGATTGTCAGCAGAACAGGCACGACACCGCTCCTGGTGATGCTGGCGACCCTCGTGGCGACACTTTTTCTGCCCATTCAATATGCCGTTGCTGCCGGCGTGGCTCTGCATATTGGCCTTTACGTGTTCTCGTCGTCGGAGCGAGTACGGCTTATCCAAATCGAACGCAATGCCGAGGGCGCACTAATTGAAACGGAAGCGCCGACCCGGTTGAGCAGCGAAAGCGTCTATCTGCTAGCGCCAATCGGCAGCCTCTTCTTTGCCGGAGCGGCCGCGTTGGAGGAAGACCTGCCCGATCCTGGGGAGGCTGAACGGTCGGTGGTGATCCTCAGCCTGCGCGAACGCGAGGAGGTGGGCAGCACTTTTATCAATGTTGTCAGACGCTACGCTAAGGAGCTTGAGCAAACCGGCAATAAGCTCATGCTATCCGACGTTAGTCCCAGGGTGATTGAGCAGCTTGTGGACACGGGGGCCATGGACGTGCTCGGAGCGGAGAATGTTTTTCCCGAACAGGCGGCGCTCGGCGCGGCCAGTCGCGCCGCCAGAGCGGCGGCTGACGAGTGGATTGAGCAAGAATCAGCAGCTGCGGCCAGTCATTAGGGTGAAAGGCATCAGCGACAGCCGCCGTCTAGGTGGGTTCATGGGTTCTGTCTGTCCCGGCGGCCGCGGATCCGCGTCTCATGTCTGGGTGATTCCGTGCGAGAATGCGTTATGAGCGTGTTTCATCTAAATACCAACCTAGTGGAAGGCACCGAAGGCGAGTTTGGCGGCCTTACGCAGACTGAGGCGGAGTCGCGTTATGTGCCGGGCCAAGATAATAGCATCGTTTATAGGCAGGGGCAGTCGAAGCGAGACATTGTCCAGGCAGCCATTTTAAGTGTCTATACCTTTGACTTGATAGGTGTAGCAGTCGTCTTCTGGTTGCTGGATCAGCCTATCAGTGCCATTTTCAGCATCACTATCATGGTGCTCCTGTTTAGCCGGAGCATTTCCCAGGCTTTCAAGGCCAAAGATAGGTTGGACAGTCTATTGGAGCAAACAAGTCCGGAAGGCTCAATCATTCGTAATGATAAACTGCGCGCCATTGACCCCGACGAAATTGTCCCAGGTGACCTTGTCGTGGTTGGACCTGGAGATCAAGTTTTCGCGGACGGCCATTTGGTGAGCGACGATCCAATCTCGGTGAATGAATCATGGATTACAGGCGATCTAGAGCCACGACCACTTCAAAAAGGCGACGTTGTTCTGGCAGGTAGTTATTGTCTTTCCGGTCACGGTATATACGAGGTCGAAGCAGTTGGCGAAGATCGCCAAATCTCAGCCGTTCTGAACACATTTGGCGCCACTCAACAGCCAAGGACCCCCCTACAAGCGCTCATCTATCGTGTACTAGCCGGTTTGCGTTTTCTTGTTGTTGTCTTGGGCGCCTATATTATTGTCCGCTTCATGCTCTTTGAAAGCGATCCCGCGCAGCGTGGTATCTACGAGTCAGCGCTTTCAATTATATTGGGCCTCGCTCCCGGCGGCATTTATTTCATGATCTTGTTGACCTATATTGGTGGTTCATCGCAGTTGGCCGGCTCTGGCGCTCTGGTGCAGCGCGAGACATCCGTGGAGACCCTGGCCCAAACGGATGTGCTTTGCTTCGGCAAAGCGGGGACGCTGACGGGGACGCTGGTGGATTTTGAGGCGACGGAAGAAACGGGGGAGGAAGATCTATTTTCGGAGAGTCGTGTGCAACAGATCCTGGGTGACTTCGCCCGCAGCACACGCTCGCGCAGCAGACTCATGCTGGCTATGAGAGAGAGCTTCGACGGCACGAAACGGCCCGTCATAGACGATGCGTTGTTCCTTTCTTTGTCCGGCTGGCAAGGCATCGTCTTCAACGAGGATGATCTGGAGGGTAGTTTCATACTTGGGTATGAGAGCGCCCTGGCGACTACCTTGGATTGGACCGGAGTCGAAAAATCAGACGAAAAGATCGAGGAATCGGCAACGTCGCAGAGAGCATCATTGACGCGATTTGTTTTTGCCTATTCTCCGCAGCTCAAACGCTTGCGTCATCGAAACGGCCGTCCACGGCTTCCTGAAACGTTAAAGCCTCTCGGGTACTTACATTTTTCGGAGGAGATCCGGCCGGAAGCAGAGCAAACCACGCATGCGTTTCTAGAATCAGATATCGCGCTTAAGATCCTTTCCTCGGATAAGACTGCAAAGGTGTTAGAAGCAGCTGTTGAGGTTGGGCTCACCGGCCCTGCGGGATCGCCCCCGGATGCCCTATCCGGCCCCGAAGTGGCGGAGCTTCCCGCCGATGCGTATGCAGATACGGTCTCCCAGACAGAGGTATTTGGACGCCTAACCCCGGAACAAAAGGGGGAAATTATCCGCTCACTTAAACAGCAAGGTGCTCTGGTCGCGATGGTAGGCGACAGTGTATCCGATCTTCACGCACAGCAGGAGGCGAGTCTTAGCATCGCTTTTCGCGACAGCAACCAGGCGGCGCTCAGCATTGCCGATGTGATCCTGCTGGACAACACATTGAATGCGCTACCAGATGTCCTTGAAACGGGGCAGCGTATCTTCAACCGCTTGCTCGACGCCCTGAAGTTGTCGTTGACCCATGCGACGACGGCCGTTGTGCTTACGCTGGTCGCACTCTTCACTGGTGCCAGATATTTCCCCTACCTGCCGGCACACAACGCGGTCATCACCATCATGACAATCACCCTGCCGGCGATCGGGCTTGCTTACTGGTTGGGTCCGGGGGAGGTGCAATCGAAACAGTTGGCCAGGAAACTTGCTTTTTTCATCCTGCCTGCCGGGATCACAATCGCCATTCTCGTTCTTGGTGCTCATATCTTCGTTCAACAATGGACAGGTAGTATCGCTTATTCACGGATCATTGCCACGCACCTGCTCGTCGGCACCGGGTTGCTGCTGGTGATGTTCGCCCAGCCGCCTACAGAGTTCTGGGTAGGGGGCGATACCCTCAGCGGTGATAGAAGACCAGCGATGTTGGCCATTGCGCTTTGGTTCCTGTTCCTCTTTCTGACCATTGTCCCGTTCACCAGTAGGCTGTTTGATCTCAGCACCTTACGACCGACCGAGCACTATTTGTTTGTCTTGACCCTACTCGCTATTTGGGTGCTCATCCTGAGAGGGCTTTGGCGGTCCGCCTGGCTTCGTCAACTGGCTGGTATTGTTGATACGGCCGAAAGAATTTAGACGAATACTCCCATTGGAGGGCAACTGATCTACCTCAAATGGTTTCGATGTCACATGTCACTGCCGGGTGTGAACGTCAGCAGTTGGCCGCGCTAGATAAATCGCGAAGCAGTTAGTCAGGATGGCTCCAGGGTGACTGTGAGGGGTTGGAAGAGGTTTCTCGAAAGGAGAACAAGCGTCATCCAAATCGCGGGGCAGGGAGCGAGATAGATAGCGCTGAGCGGTCGTGCCGCTGGGAGATAATCGATGCTTGAGGCGTTGATTGGTATTGTGATAAGATGCCAACGTATGAGCAGATTTTTGATGAAGGACTTTGCTGCATATATCGGGGTAAAAACATCACCGCCGCAGTTTTACACGTGAGTGCCCCATCCC
>JBJYWZ010000358.1:0-32448 GCA_046259725.1 Promineifilaceae bacterium (SeqCode)
CCCTCGTTTAGGAGGGTATTTCTGCATTACGGCACATTAACCGGAAAATCATTCAAGAACCAGGCCCACACATCCGTACCATCCTCCATTGTGAAAAAATCACCGCCAAGATCATCTGATTTCGGCTTTACATAGACAGTTAACTGGTAGGTACCGTCGACTACCGGCAGTCCGGTTGACGTCCATTTGTAGACGCCATCTTCAAACTTCCACGGATTGCAGGTCGGCTCGCCGCCGCCGAAGATGCAGTAACCGGCCGTTCGCTCCTTGCGGGAATCGACAATGTTGCCGTTTTGATCTTGAACGACGATCAGTACCCAGTCAATACCGTCTCCGTCATGGTTCCCGGCTGTCAGATCATTGACATAAAAGCGGAACAGGAAATCGTCACTCTCCTCCAGCCTCCAATTGGTGCGGCCGGGTGGAACCTGACCGGGATCCGCATCGTCCGCGCCTGACGGCCGTCCTACATTTATCGGCAGTTGCGCAACCACCACCGGGGTCGGCGTGGGCGGCACGGCCGTCGGCGAGGGTATGGGAGTGGACGTCGGTGGGATCGAGGCCGGCGCGGGCAGCGACGATGCCACGAAGTTGCAGCTCACAAACTGAGGGCTGGCGCTTACCCAGCCCTGCTGGCCGCCCGCATCGACCAGCAGCCATGCGCCGGCCGGAAAGCCGTTGGCCACATACGCCTGCGGTGACATTTCCGTTCCCGGCGCCAGATTTCTGATGATAATATAGCTTTCGCCGGGACCTGCCCGCAGCCGCAGCGCGCCGTTTGTGCTGCATGCAGGCACAACGGCCGTCGGCGAAGGAGGTATATCCGTTGCCGTCGGCGGGGGCAGTTCTGTTGCCGTCGCTTCCTCCGTAGGTTCGGCCGTGTCCTCGGGCATGGGGGTTGAGGTCGGCTCTTCAGCTTGTGTCTCCGTTCCGGGTTCATCCGTCGCCGTCACCACCACAACTATAACTTCCGGCGTTGGCGTCGGCGGTTCATCCGTGGCCGTCACCACAATGACCACCGGTGTCGCCGAGGGTTCCTGGTCAGCCGTCGGCTGAGAACCGCACCCGGCGACAAAAGGAGCTACCAGGAACATGACAAAACCAAACAGCAGTAAGGTAAATTTGCTCATCATGTTCTCCTATAAAGCTGAACTGCTTGTTTACTTCTCATAAAGGAACGACCAACTAAATTAGTTTTGTGCTGACAGGCTGAAACGCTGAACAGAGAATACGTTTTATGCTCATTCGCCGCCGCTGGCGGCCTCAAGCTCAGCAAGGCGCTCGCTGCAAAGCGGTGCGATGACGTCCCGCAAATAACCGTCGACCGGGTCAAGTTCTGCCTGCTGCAAACATTGGCCATACGCCTGAATACCTTCCTGCAGGGTTTCGAGACTGCGGGCGTCTTGATTCTGTGCCAGCAAAAACGTCAGCCAATGATAGAGCGTGCCCCGCGATTGGTAGAGGCGCGCCAGCGAGCGAGTGTAGCCAACTTCCTGAAAGTCCGGCTCGGCCGTCTCCAAGTTTGCCAGCCCGCGCTCCGCCTCATCCAGCGACTTCTGTGGGTCGCCGAGGCAATAATAAATATCAGCGTTAATGCGGCGTACGATGGCCTCATCTAGCTGCCGGATACCGCTGACGGGGGCGCCATAATCGACCATATCCAGGGCCACCGGCCGCTGCGGGACTTCAGCAAATGCTGCCTGCGCCGCGTCGCTCTCTACCAGTGCCTCTTGTATCGCAGCCGTATCATCTGGCAGTGTGCAGTCGCCTTCCTGCGCCTTGTCGAGAAGCGCCTGTGCGCGATCCAGATGCACGACGCCTAATCCGATCTGCGCACGCGCATTGTCGCCTGCTTCCAGGGCTTGCGTAAAAGCGGCTTCAGCCTCGTCATAGTATTCAGCCGCGTCCCCGCCGGCGCTGCTCGACAGGTGAAGAAGTTCCTGGCCAACGAAGTAGTGAGCCATATCAGATTTTGGCATCAATTCCGCCGCCTGCCGGAAATAATCCAGCGCTGTCTGCGATTGTCCGAGCTGGCTGAAGCTCAATCCCAGGCCCATTTGCGCCAGCGCTTCAACCGGCTTTTGTATCTCCAAGCCCGGATTCAGGGGATCAGAAAGCGGCAGCGGATCCGTAAGTTGGTAAAGACCGGCCATACTGCCGATTTCGACATCGAACTGGGGCGCGAGATACATGCCCAACTGTAAAACGGCCGAATCACCGGACGGCAGCACGGACCCATAAATCAAAACATCGGCCTCAAGCGCTTCCGCTCTGTCCTGTGGGGTTTGACCCGCTTCACCGCCTGGTTCGACCACGCCAATGACCACGTTTTCCTGACGGCGCAGCTCAGGGCTGTCATACCAGACCAGCACGGCGGGATTATCCTCCAGGGCGCTCTCCAGGCCGCGAGCGATATGTTCGCTGATGGCCGGACCAGAGCCCTCAGGAACGCCTTCGCTCTCGGCCATGGTCGCCACCGCGATATTGAAGCTGTTATCCATCGTGCCCGGCGGAAACAGCCCGCGAAGCCAGCCAAGCTGGTAGGCCACAACCAGGGCAACGGCAAGCAGCAAAACGCCGGCCACCCCCATGAGAAGGCGTTGGCGTGTTTGGGCGGATTGCAGCTGTTCGGTACGTTTCTGCTCCTCAATCTCCGCCGCACGTCCGGCTTCGAGAAACGCTTGCTCCGTCTCGCTCAGTGGTCCAGCCAGGTCGTTCTGCCACGTTAGCGCCTGCTGCAGGCGCGATCCACGATAGAGGTAGCCTGCATCGCGGCCGGCCGCTTCCCATGCCTGGGCGTCGTTAGCGAGCTGCCGCTCGAAACGCAGGCGCTCGCGGTTCTCCTCCAACCACTCGCCCAGGCGCGGCCAGCGGCGAATCAGAGCCTCATGCGCGACTTCCACCTGCTCGCCATCAATCGTAACCAGCCGCGCGCGCACAAGATCTTCGAGCACGACATCCACCTTATCTCTGCTGCCGCCCCGTTCCAGTTCAGCTCGCGAGGCGATGCGTCGCGTATCTTCGGCCTGCTCGCCAAGTTCCGTCAGCGAGAGAAAGATATATTCAACGATCGCCAGTTCACTCTGATCGAACTCTTTCAGCGTATTTTCGGCCGTTTTGGCGATAGCGCCTTCGACCCCTCCGGCTTCCCGGTAGCCGCCCAGGGTCATAACCGTACCACGCCGCCGTTCCCACGTTTCCAGCAGGGCATGCGAGAGCAGTGGTAGGCGTCCAGGTTCCTTACCTACATCCTCCAAAATCTGCTCTACCAGCCCGTCGACAAACTGCCAGCCGCCGCGTTTGGCCGGTTCGGCGATTACCCGGACCAGGTCCTCCTGGCGCATAGGGCCGATATATTCCTGTTTTTGCGAAACGAGGTCGCGCAGTCCTTCGTAATCGGCGCAGCGATCGTAGAAGTCGGCGCGCAGGCCGATCAGGATCGTGACTGCTCCCTCTCCCTCGACCGCGGCCAGCAAATTCTCAATAAACAGCCGGCGTTCCTTCTCATCGCGGCAGAGTGTGAAGAGCTCTTCGAACTGGTCAATAATCAACAGGATGTTGCCGGCGTCCGACTGGCCTGCTATTTTGTTTGCTGCCAGCAGCAATGTGCGTGGATTTTCCACCAACGCCGCGCTCATCTCGTCTGCCGCGCTTAATGACGAATCTTCAGCGGTGAGCACAGTCGCCAGGCGCTCCAAAGGATGCGCCGTAGGCGTCATTATCTTGATCAACCAGTGGCGGTGGCGCATGCGCGGCGTGACGCCGGCGCGCAGCAGCGACGACTTGCCGCTGCCTGAGGCGCCGATAACAGCCAGGAAATGTGTTTTTAGCAGGCGGCCGCCGATCTGGTCGCTCAGCTCCTCACGGCCGAAAAAGATATCTGCATCCTCTTCGCTGAAATAAGCCAGGCCTTTGAAAGGCGGCTCCCCGGGTGCTGGCGGCAGATCCTCAATGCTGTCCGCCTTGACAATGATCTCGGTGTAGTTGTTGATGGTCGCGCGCGCGCCGCGGCCAATGGCGACGGCGCCGCTCTGCTCGATATTGCCAACTTCAATCTGGTCGCCTTGCGCCACATTCGACGGGTTCGTGTGCGCGCCAGGCTGCTCGTTACTGGTTGTCAACTATCCGCCTTCAACTACACCGTTTCTGGAAGTTCTGTTTTTCAACAGGTTCTTCAAATAGATATTAGACAAAGAAGTCGCGATTAATCCAAGACGCTATTTAGTTTACAATAGTATGTAATATGTGCAAAGCGTTTATTAACGGCCGTGGAGGCGGAACTCACATGGTTCCAATTTGGGCTCCCCCCATGCCGCCAAAAATGGTAGGACAGCGCTTTTTGGGTATTAGTGCAGGATGGTCACCGAAGCTTTCTCACATTCAGCCGAGCCAACGGCCTCCCCGCGGTTGGCGATGTAGATATCATTGTTAATCGTATCCACACTCACGGCAACAGGATCTCGCCCCTGTACTTCAACCGTATCCAGCAAGGCGCCGTTGCGCAGAATGCTCACATCGTTGCTTTTACGATTGGCGGCGAAAACATAACCGTCGTTCGGATTCACTGCGATGCCCCACGGTTCATTTCCTACGGGGATCCTGGCCACCAAATTCGTCCCTTGCACCACCGTGACGCTGTCAATATCGGGATTGGTGAAATAGGCAAGGCCGTTGGCGACATCCAGAGCGACTTCCTGTGCGCGGTCGGTCTGCATAGGAAATGGGTCCACAAAGGTTACGCTGCGTGTTGCCACGTCAACTACGGAGATATCATGCGGGTATTCAAAGCTTGGCGACCGGTGAGCAATATAGATCAAACCGCGCACCTCATCGAAGGCCATGTCTTGTGCACCCGTGCCGGTCAGTACGCTGTCGATCACTTCTGTGCCGTCGATCACGTACAATCGGCCGAATTGCCAGCTAGAGGCGTATACCAGCCCCGTGCGCGAATCCACCACAACAGAGAGGATCCAGCCTCCTTTATTGCCTGTTATCGGATCAACCACTTGAATCGTAGTCACCAACTGCGACCCATCAATAACCTGGATATTGCCGTTCAAATCGCCGACGTAGAGATAGCCATTGACCGGATTATAGGCCGGCGCGTATGGTTCATAGTCACGAGGTACCAGTCCGATCTGCACAGCACCGTCAAGTAACGTGGTGCCGTCGTGCAGGTTCGTCACCCAGGTTCGCGCCGAGTCTGGATCACTGGCCATGCCCCTGGGCCATTCCCCCGTATAGAGGTCAAGCAGGTACTCCTGGTCCTGGAAAACCGATACGTTGTCGCTGTAGATATTGGCAACGTACGTCAGGCCGGACACACGATTGAAATCAGCGGCATTTGGACACTGCGCTTTAGGCATGGGGATATTTTTGACAAATTGCGGCGGTGGACCGGGCGTGGGGGTTGGCGCGGGAGCCATCTGTACCGGCATGAACGTGATGCCGCCATCATCTTGTGCGTGCGTAACGGTTACAGATTGCCGCGGGAAAACTATCAGAACGCCTATAATAAGGGTAAAAAGCGCCAGACCAAGCGCCAACAAAGGACGGACCCAGGGTCCGGATGAAAACAACGAACGCTTCATTCCGCTAAACTCTCCAGCAATATGTGATTTGTTTTGCTCCTCAGAGTGCGCCGTAAAAACCGGCGCGGGGCATAAGATTGGAAGTTTAGCACAGACAATATCGCTGTCAATTGCCTGCATTTGCGATCAGCGGTTCGGGCGAGAAATCACAGTTTCGCTCATTAACCGGATACCAGAACCACCTTGCCGGCGTATCCACCGCGCTCAAGCAGCTCATGTGCTCGCCAGGCTTCATCCAGAGGGATGCGAGCCGCAACAACCGGATTCAGCTCCCCGGCTGCCAGCAGATCGAGAAGCTCGGCCAACGTCTCGCGAATCCAGGCGTTGTCTTTGCTGAGATCTGGCGTCAGGAGCAGTTTTTTGCCGTCTGGTACAGACTTGAGCAGGCCTACTGTCAGCAGCGTGAGAGGAATAACTCGCAGCCCATTCTTCTTCGCCGCCGCCACGCCAAACCAGACCATTCTCCCACCTTTACGCAGGGCGCGGTTTGAACGCAGGAGCTGCCGCATGCCGCCAATGGGATCAAAAACCACGTCTACCCCGTCTCCCGTCAGGCTGCGAACACGTTCCACGACATCCTCGTTTCGATAATCTATCGGCGTGGCTCCAAGTTCGCTCACGCGTTCGTGATTATAGTCAGACGCCGTGCCGTACATCTCCAGCCCGGCAACTTTTCCCAATTCAAGCAGGGCAGTTCCTACACCGCCCGCCGCCCCCTGGACGAGGATGCGTTCGCCGCTGCGCACATTCGCGGTCCGGTGCATGGCCATATGAGCCGTCAGATAGTTCACCACCAGGCAAACGGCTTTGGCCGGGTCCAAACCCTCAGGAACAGACACCAGGTCAGCCGCGGGCAGGCAGACATGTTCCGAATAACCGCCACCGAGCCCAAGGCTAAAAGTTGGACCGGCAACCATCTCTCCTGGCTCGAAAGCTGACACTCCCTCGCCCAGCTTATCCACTACACCTGCGATGTCCTCGCCCAGCGTAAACGGAATGCGCGGAGACCCTGGAAAAGAGCCGGAGCTTCGGAACATGAGATCGTAAGCGGAGACACCGGCAGCCAGGACCCTCACCCGCACTTCTCCTGCCTGAGGTTTCGGGAGATCCTCCTCTATCATTTCCAGTACCCGTGGCCCGCCATGCCGTGCCACGACAACACGATGGTTCTTCTTCTGTTCAATCTTCTCTTGGACAGTCATCATCACCACTCCTTGTGCACAGGCTCAACTTATGTTTACAGGATAACAGACGAACGGCGTTACTGTCATACTCAGAAAGTAGTATTCAGGTGTTATTTGTTTGCGGCAGCCTGCTGGCCGGAGTGATCCATCACATGAAGCATACCTCCGCGCAACGGCCGTCAGTTTCCCCCTGGCGATCTTTTAAAGTGCGGGTTCCATTAAAATTTTACAGCATTGGTATAGTTGATCTTACACAAGTGTGGTATACTATTTTACACTTGTTCAAATTTGATGCTCGTGGGAGGGTTGGCTTAACCTCTATTGTAAGCCTGCTTTCTTATTATTACACAGAGTTATTATCATCCACTTCTTTGTTGCACTTCGCACATCACAACACAGACGAACAAAGAACCTGTGCTGGAGAATGGTAGGAATCGTTCTTAGCTGACGCATTTCCGACCTTGTATCAGGTATCTGACAATGGCTGATCTCGTTCATCTCGATCATGGACATATCGGTAGAAGTAGAAACTCTGCCGTCCAGGAGGCACAATTTCTTGATGCTCGTCTCTTCCTGCTTCATGGGCTATCCCTGCTTTCCTTAATCACGGCCGTACTCATTGCCGCTTATGCCCTCCTGCGGCGTCTTTTGCCCCAGCTCAATCTCCAGGGTCCCGCACTACTTGAAGCGGTCAATTGGCCTCCCGGCCTGACGATGTTCCGCTTCTTGATTCTGTTTTTTCTTCTACTCGCGGTTCTGTTACTCCTGGCTGGAAGAAGGCAAATCCGTGGCAACATTTCAGTTCAAGCCCCTGCTGGATGCCCGTCCTGTCAGGAAAAAGAACTCATGCGCGTCAGTCGCACCAATTGGGATCGTCTGATCACGATCAGCGGCGTACGTGTGGCCAGATACCAGTGTCGTGAATGCCAATGGAATGGCCGCCGCGTCTTTGTCGACGCCTACAATCCCCTGGAGTATGAGTCTGCGAAAAACCATGCAAACGAATTTGCGGGGAAGCAATCTGACTTTACCGAAATCAATCAAGGCAAGGCAGATGTCGCCGTAGTCACCAGAAAACCGGCGGAGCCGGCCCCAATTGAAGCCCGGGCTGCGATCGAGCCGGCCATCGAAACTACTGTAGAAGCGGCTGCGCCGGTGGAAAAACAAGAGGTCGATCTTGAACAGATCGACGAGGATAGTGATATGAATCTTCTAAATCCAGGCGACAGAGCCAGGATCATGACTACCTTTGGGGTCAACCTGCGCTCTCAACCGCAATTTGATGCGCTGTGGGTTGGCTTACTCGGGCCGGAAACGGCCGTGATGATTAATCGCAGCGAGCGCAAGGATGATGGCACCGTCTGGTACCATATTGAATCCAGGAGACAAAGCGGTTGGGTAACCGCCGCCTCTCTCGAAAAGCTGGCAGCAAATAATCATCATTGATTTGCTTTTACTGGCACCTATAAGGAACAAAAAAAGCCGCGGCTAGACCGCGGCTTTTTTGATCAACATTAAAGTGGCTGGTTTAGAGCAGTACAGCATCGATCTGGACTGGCTTTTTACCGCTTTGCCGTGCTATCCCTCGAGGAAGGACTCCAGGTTCGCCTTGCTGATGCGATAGGCGTTACCGATCTTACGTGCTTTCAGATCGCCTGCCTCGATGGCCGCCACCACATCTTCCTTTGAAACCTGCAAAATTTCAGCCGCCTGATCCGGCGTCATCACGTCGGGCATGGCCGGGGTGCCCGGCGCCTGTGGGGCGGCCGTTCCCTGAGATGCCGGAGCCTGCTGCGCCTGCATATTCTGCAGGGCGCCAATGCCCATGGCGCCGATGCCTATCTCGGCGATGCCACTGCCTTCGGGATTCTCAGCCGCTGCCAGCAGCGCATCAGCCTGCTGCTTCTGCACATAGCTGGTGCCATATCCCATATTCGTCACGATGGCCAGTGAATCAGGATGGAGACCCATGACAATGTTGAAATCTTCCAGTTCCAGGCCAATGGCATCAAAGTCCTCTTGCAGCAGACCGCGCAGCAGCTCGTTGAGCTCCTTGCTGAAGGACTGCAAGTCGGCAGGGCCGAGGTCCTTGGCCTGAGCCAATTCGCTTAGTTTATCCTGCATCATCACGCCGACCATGGGATCAAGACGCGTCTTTAACTGGGTTAAATTGACGCTGTCGCGAAAGGCATCCATCGCGTTGAGGAATCGCCAGGGGTCCTTGACGCGCACGATATAGGTACCGTTCCCGCGCATGGCGCTGGCGCCAGGACCTCGCTCCGGGTGCTCAACGATGATGGGATCCCTGGTGCCCCAGCGCATCGGCATGTCCGTCGTTTTCACGAAGTAAACATCGGCCGTAAAAACATTTTCGCCCCCGAACAAACCCCACTCCATCAGGTTGGTCAGCATGGGAATATTTTCTGTGGTTAATGTATGGCGGCCGGGCCCAAATGTGCCCATCGGTTCGCCGCCGCGCACAAACACGGCCGTTTCATAAGGATTGACAATCAACTGCGAACCCAGCTTAATATCGCCCAATCCGCCACGTGGGAATTTCTGAACGATTTCGTCCTTCAACCAGGTGTCAATGGCAACTCGATCAAACACTTGCGGCATAACTATTTCTCCTTCGACTATCCCCACAGATTACGCCGGTTTGCCAGATACTCACAACCAAACCTGCGATCTTACGGGAAGACCATGAAATTCTTTTCAGCTCAACTAATCCCGCGCATCACTTCCGTACGGCCGGCAAAAGTCTCATTGGCAATGGCCAGATCATCATTTAGCTGCACAATGGCCGCATCGATCTGCGCGCCATGATTGACGGCCGACTGCAGCGTATCGACATCAGCAGACAACTTGTCTACAAAACCCAGCATTTCATTATCAAAAGCATAAATACGCGCTAGGTCTTCTGCTTTCACCTTGATCGCGTCAAAATAACCGGCGTAACCCACCGGCGCATCCTTGATCTTACCTATCAAGCCCATCAGGCGCGTCTCCGCGCGTCCCAGGGCTTCGGCGTGATCCATAGCCAGGGCGATATCGCGGCTGAGTGCATGGTGAACATCACTCAACTGCAGACGAACCTGTTCCAGACGGCCGGTAATTGTCTCGCGCAAGATGCTGTCCGCCGCTCGCCGGCGCCCTCGTTCCATATAACCGTCCAGCCCGGGGATCTTGGCCAGCAAGTCACCCAGGGAAGTCGATTCTTCCCCCGCGATCTGCTCGTAGAGATCGCCCACATTATCCTTCAGATCATTACTCATACTCTTTATACTCCTTGTCTAGATCTCAACGAGCCAACAGGTTAGCTATCAGCCTCCTGCGCCCTCTAGTTCTCTACGCGTTGCATCAACTACAGAAAATACTCCGTCCCACAGTATGGGCAGCGCAGCACGCCCTTACCCGCAAACTTAACCTCACCACCGCAGTGGTAACACTTGGTCAATTCACGAATCTGGCTTGCTTCTTTGGAGTACAGTACACCCTCGTCCCAATTAATATAGCCGGTATAAAGGCCCATGCCAACGAGTTGGTGCAGCATATCCTGCACCTCGTCTTTACTGACCTGTAGTTCGATGGCCGCATCGCCGATATCGATCTGCCCACGCGATTTTATGATGTCCAGAAGCTCGCGCTGTTTTTCCCGCGTTTCCTGCACGGTCGCTTCCTGACCCCCTTTCCAGAACAGGTAAGCGCCGATACCCCACTGCGGTAGTACCAACACTAGAAATGCCAGTGCAAATCCCAGGACGGCCCCACTGCCTGTCGTGCTGCCCTCGCCGCGCATTGTCATCATCAACCAGCCGATAACCAGCGCCACCAGCGTTCCACCGATAAGTAGAATTATGCCCAATGTTCGACCCATGTATGTCCTTCCTGTTTCAGCTTGTCGGCATCTCAGCAATTCAGCAGCTAATTGTCGCCATCAGCAATATTAGTTACGCTGGTGCTTTGCCTCTCTGCCACGTTATTCGTTTTTTAGCCTTAACGCTGACCAATCAACTCTTCTGATATTACCCAAACCCTGCACTTCCACCACCGCCGGAAAAACCGCCGCCGCCGCTGAAGCCGCCGGAAAAACCCCCGCTAAAACCACCACCGCTTGAGGAACTTGAAGGCGGTGTACTCTTCATAATCGAAGAGGTTGAGTTAAGCATGCTCGACAACCCGGCTGACATACCTGCCAGACCCATGCCCAGGCTGCCCGACATTCCTTCCAGACTCGGCCGTGGTATACTGGCTGAACCTCCGCCGCCGGAAGACGTAGCGCCGCCGGATGGCATATGGCCCGTATAAACCGTGTAAGGATAATACCAGGTGGGAATAGGGGTCGATTCAACCTTTGAGAACTTGTGAATCCATGACTGTTCCAGGCCAAAGGCGGTGGCGTAGGCCAGGTACTTTTCAAATATGGCGCTGCTTTCTTCGAGATTTTCGTATTTTTCGATTTGTTTCAGGTAATTCTTAAAAGCGTTCCATTTGGCTGCGGCTTCGGCGCCTTCGGCCGTTTTCTGTGGCATGTGCCGCGAAGCAATAACGAGTGCCAGGCCGGTTACGCCCAATGCCAATGCCGGGCAAATGACCGTCGACACCGTATCGCCAAATAACGATGTGAGCACGACAAAGAAGGCCACTGCCAGGAAAAATACGAACGCAGCCAGGCAGCCATACCCCTTGCGCACCGCGCTTGGCGATCGCAGGACAAGCTTTTCATGCACCAGCTCCTCATAAATGTCGTTGCGTAATCCCGGCAGATTCTGGTGGAATTCGTAGCGCATACTGTTCAGCGTGCGCTCTTCCTTACCCTCAAAAACATCTTTGATGAATTGCTGCTCATAGGATCGCAAATCGGTCGTGGCTTTATCGGTACGCACGAAGAGGTAATCACTCCCTTTCTTCTCCACCATCGTAATATAGCCGCGATGCGCCAGGTCAAGCAGCGTAGAGATGATATCTTCCATATCGACCGATTCGTCGACCAGGGATCCGACAACAGCGGGCGGCAGATCGTCAGGGGGTTCGCTAACATAGTCGGGGACGACGACCGTGAGTTCCGGATCGCGGCCGCGCAAATACCACAATAAAAGAACGAAGAGCGGTCCGCCGACGAGAATCAGCAGCGCCAGGACCAGCACACCGAGGCTGAGCGCCTCCCCTCGCTGCATTGTTTGCTGCCACTGGGGTATTTGTAGGTTTAGAATGCCGTGTGGAACCTGTACGCGTACGCCGAAGGTTTCGCCGGGCATCAGAGGACCGGATCCAACGTAACTGATCGTGCGCTCATCCTCACTGACTTGAATATCAACGGTCGGATCTGTTTCCTGTCCGGCACCGCGGTATGCTGCGACGAGGTATTCATTCGTGCCGGTTATCTTTTGCGGGTACACGCCCTCAGGTAGATGGATCGTGGCGCTGCGCTGGCTGACAATGCCATTGGGATGGTCAGCAGGGATCACCGTCCAGATAACCTGATCGCCATCCCCCTGTTCCGAAGTTCCCACGACAACACCACCCTCAACGGTATAACTGAAGGTATAAGTATGCTCGCCGAGAGCCGGTTCAAAATACCAGTTGACGGTTACTTCGTCGCCGGAACGCGAAACGCGGAAGGTACCGGGCTGTAAGCTATTATTTTCTACATACTGTCGGCCGTTCTCGCTGACCGCGATATTGCTGATATTATCGCTGCTACCCCCGGTCAATCCCTGATCCAGGAAAATAGTCCGGTACCCGAAGGTAAACGGCGCACCCTGGAAATTTAGGCTCTGGGTCTCGATAACCTCCAGGTCCCCGTTTTCCAAGACCGTAATGTCGGCGCTCCAATCATCCCAGCTAAACGACTTAGTCTGTGCGGAAGCAACCTGAGTGACAAGCAACAGCGCAAATAATAACGAGATAGCAATGACAAAAAACCGTTGGCGGTTCTGATTCATGTTATTTCAAGAGAGGATTAACGTTGTAAAGCCGATAAACACACTTACATTATAAAACGAATAGCCGCATATTTGAAGGGCAACTTACCCGCTTACTTCCCGGTGCGTACTCCAAAACCAATGCGCGCAGGCGGCTCACTGGCGGACGTTTTGCCTTCGTGGTCACGCTCCAAGCCATCTGGCAATCAATCTATCAAATTCACCGGAAGATTTCAGTGCCGACATTGCTTCATCCAGTTTGTCCAATAAGACTTCATCTTCTATACGCACAACCATCGCATAAGGTTCTACGGTAACGGGATCTGCGGCGTGTGTCAGTTTCGAGTCCGGCCGCTCTTTCAAGAAAAGACGGCCGCTCACGCCATCCACCAGCGCGGCATCCGCCGCTCCTTCAGCCACAGCGCTCAATGCCTCATCTGCACCAGTAAAAGGAATGATCGTCAGTCCGGGCAGTCGTTTGGCCCACTGGGTCGCCTCAACATGGCCCTGAGCGCCCAATTCCACTGCCAGCCGTTTGTCGCTCAGGTCAGACATTTCGACAATAGATGATCCCGAGGGCATAACCAGAGTTTCTCCGGCATTGAAGTATGGCTCGCTGTAGGCGAAATCACGTGTGCGGCCAGGTACGATGACCAGGGCTGAGATTAGAACGTCGGCCTGCTCCGTGGCCAGCGCATCGTATAAGCCGTCATAGCCGAAGTAAACGAACTCCGCTTCCAGACCCAATTCGCCGGCCAGCGCGCGCGCCAGATCAACGTCCAGGCCTTCTAAACCCTGGTCCGTCGTTACTTCAAAAGGCGGAAATGTGGGGTCCAGCCCCACGCGCAGCACGCCTTCGCGCTCAATGCGCGGCCATGCGCCCTCCTTACTCTCACAGGCCGCCAGCAAAACAACAAGCGTGAACAAGACAACCAGGCTGCATGCCAGACCATGGCAGGCCGTACGCCATTGGCTCTTACGGTGTCTCAAGCTTCCGTTACGAACCCTGTGCATCGTTACCTGTATATACCTTGATCGCACTATAAATCGGCTTTTTCACAAATTCCGGTGTGACAAGCGTGAAATAATCCATATAGCTCTTTGTCGGCGCGGGGTAGCGTAAGGTCCATATCGCCAACATCTCCACATATGGCCACTTTTCTTCGGCTATCTGCAAGGCATCCAGTGTGTATTGGATGCGCTGGCCCGGCCGTACGGCCATTGTCCAGCGCGGATGATCATTCCAGCCTGCCTCGGTAACAAAGATCGACTTGTCTCCATCCCCGGCATTGACCATGACCTCGCGCACCAGTTCGATGCGGCGGAAGTTAAGGATATCAGGATCAGGCTCGGCGTCGGCGGGAAATGTGAGGCCATAGGCGTGCACGGCGAGGCCATCGAAGTAAGGCGCCGCGCCCGCTTCGTACATCTGCGCCAGGTACTGCAGGTCGTTCAAGCCCCATGGTGAACCTTCCGGCTCAAGCGTTGGCGCGAGCGCTCCGGCCAGAATCTGCACGTCCGGATTGGCCGCTTTGGCCGCCGGATACACCACCTTCAACAGGTCCACGTAATCCTCGGCCGTTGTCGTCCGGTACCCCCATTCATAGCTCAGGTTTGGCTCATTGCCGATGACCAGGTAATCCACCTTGCCCCGGTACCGTTCGGCGAAAGCGGCCGCGAAAGCGGCGAAGTCGTCATAGGCGTCCGCATCCAGGTAGGTCAGCGGCGTATCCGGTGGGCGCGCCCAATCTGGCGTGAGGCCTATGCGCGCAATGACTTTCAAACCCTGGGCATGGGCGTGATTAACCACCTGGTCGGGATGTTCCCAGGCGATATCGCCATCGGAGCCCTGGTAATAAGCCCACGGGAAAAACTCGACGATCCAGGGCGCGCCCATCTGCCGCACCAGCTCCAGGGATCGTTTGATTTTCCACTCCTCTACTTCGTCAGTTAGGCGCGTGTGCACGCCGGTAATGGGATGATTACTGTGGACCGTCTGTAATGGACCGGTTGTAACTAGAATTGGGGCGGGCAGGAGCAGGCGCAGCAGGATGAGGAAAAGCAGCAGTCGCACGAGTATTCTCGCATACTTTCCACTGTTCTCAAGAAGCAAGTTACCCACCTGAGATTGTACTTCATCCCCTATTGCCATTATTTATAACTGAGGCAGAACGACCACCAACAGGTATCCAACCGCAAGCGATTGATCAATGCCTTGATTATACGGCCGTCCTCGAACAGGGCGAACCGTCTCACAATCCTCCACTGCTCAGATAGACTTTCGTGAAAGATCACTCCAGACTATAATCAGCTCTACTGATCAGTTGTTGGAGTATATATGCGCGTTTTTGTTACTGGAGCAACAGGCTTCGCCGGATCCCATCTCGTCGACCAGCTGCTGGAAGCGGGGGATGAGATCTACGCCCTGGTTCATGGGCAAAGCAGTCACCAGCCTTTGCCGGATCACCCACGGTTAACCGACGTCCCTGGCGATTTGTTGGATTTTGACTCATTGAACAGGGCCATAAGCGAAGCCAGCCCCGACGTTATTTACCACCTGGCCGGCCAATCTTCTCCAGGCTTTTCCTGGGCGCGACCGGCGCTGACCCTGGCAATTAACGCCGGCGGCACGGCCAACATCCTAAAGGCGGCGGTGGAAAACGGCCGCCCGCGCACCGTGGTCGTGACCAGCGCCGATGTCTACAGCGAGATAACGCCCGAAATGCTGCCCCTGACCGAGGAAACGGAAGTCCAGCCCAATCATCCCTATGGCATCAGCAAGGTTGCAGCGAGCCAACTGGTAAACGTCTATTGGCAGCGCTATGGGCTGCCAGTGGTCGAGGCACGGCCGTTCAATCACATCGGCCCGCGACAGACGACCGGGTTCGTCGTACCTGACTTCGCCAGCCAGATCGCGGCCGTCAAGCTTGGGCTGCGCGATCAATCGATAATGGTTGGTAACCTGGACGCCCAGCGCGATTTCACCGATGTGCGCGATGTCGCCCGCGCCTATACCGCCCTGGCGACGAAAGGCAAGCCCGGCCACACATATATTATCTGTTCCGGTCGGCCTGTACCCATCAGTTATCTGATGGATACGCTGGTTGAACTGGCCGGTATCGATGTCGATATAATTGACGACCCGGCGCGCATTCGGCCGTCCGACACACCGTTGGTGTATGGCAGCCACGAACGCATCACGGCCGATACAGGCTGGCAGCCGCAGATCAGCATTGAGCAGTCCCTTGAGGATGCTCTGGAAGATTGGCTGGAGCGTACGAAGCACGATTCAGAAACCTGATTACCTGCGACCATGAGTAAGAGTAAAGAGCGTCTGGACATCCTCCTCGTTGACCGCGGCCTGATCTCCACGCGCAGCCGGGCAAAAGCCGTGATCATGGCCGGGGAGGTCCTGGTAGATGGGCAGCGCGTGGACAAACCGGGCACAAAGGTATCATTGGATGCCGAGGTGCAGGTGATCGTGCCAATGCCTTTTGTCAGTCGGGGAGGATATAAACTGGCCGGGGCGCTCGATTTATTCGCTCTTAACGTCAATGGCCTGGTGTGTGCCGATGTGGGTGCCTGCACAGGTGGTTTTACGGATGTACTGCTGCAGCGCGGTGCAAAGCGCGTTTACGCGATTGACGTCGGCTATGGCCAGCTTGACTGGAAACTGCGCCAGGATGAACGGGTCATTGTCATGGAACGCACCAACGTACGCTACCTTGAAGAACTGCCGCAAACGGCCGCTTTCGTCTCTATAGACGTCTCCTTCATCTCACTCAAACTCGTTCTTCCTGCAGTGATGAATTGGCTTGCCGAGGAAGGCGATATCGTGGCTCTGATCAAGCCTCAGTTCGAGGCAGGACCCAAACAGGTGGGCAAGGGCGGTGTGGTCAAGGACCCGGACGTTCACCGTAACGTCCTCGAAGAGATACTCAATTGGGCGTCAGAAAACGATCTTGCGCCGCAGGCTCTTATCCGTTCGCCCATCAAGGGCGCTGACGGCAATGTCGAATTCCTCGTTCACTTGCGCCGCGGCGCCGCCGGCCCGGCCTCAATAAACGAAGCAATCGAAGCTGTCCTCGGTGATCAATAAACCGTAAACCGTGTACCGTATATTGTTCACTGTTCACTGTTCACCGTCACCCTGCTGATCCATTTCACCTGCCGTAGTGCGTCGTCCACTTCCGCAGGCACGATGAGACGCACAAGGCCTTCCTCGCGCGTCATCGGCCGTCCGTCAATCTGTGTGGCAAGGAGAATAGGAAATAGCGGACTGTGCGGCTGCGCCTCTGTGAACGACACACGGTTTCCGAAGCCATCTCTGCTGACGATTTCAGCGTCGTGCCAGCGATAGTGATAGTATGCGGCGATTAATTCATCCAGGGTCACTCCGCCAAACGTGAAAGGTCCCGAACTACCATGTGCGGTGCTGACGATATAACAGTCAGCAGCGGCCGTTTGCGGCAGAGTCGCCAGGTCAGCCGGCGTCAGCAGCCAGCTCACTCCACTGGGAATGACCAGGCAAAATGCCGGATCATCTCCCGGCGGTTCGGGATTGGGATCATGACTGTGCGGCCGCAGCGGATCGTGATTCAACTCAAGACCCTCGTCCGAATGCATCATCAGACCAAGCTTAATAGACCTTGAGCATTTTCGCAATTGAGGAATGATAAATCGATAACAATGACGAAAGCGATGGACTCGACACTATTTTTCGTAGAATAACGGCTGGTGGCAGAACACTGCTATACTTGAAGATATGAAACAAGAGCAAATACGAAATTTCTGCATCATTGCCCACATCGACCACGGCAAATCGACCCTGGCTGACCGCATGCTGCAGGTCACCGGCACCATCTCCGAACGCGAGATGCAAAATCAGGTTCTGGACACGATGGAACTGGAGCGCGAAAAGGGCGTGACGATTAAAGCATCGGCCGTGCGCATGAGCTACGATGCCGGAGATGGCCAGTCTTATGAAATGAACCTGATCGATACGCCCGGCCATGTGGATTTCGCCTACGAAGTCAGCCGTGCGCTGCAAAGCTGCGAAGGCGCCGTGCTCGTCGTCGACGCAACGCAGGGTATCGAGGCACAGACACTGGCCAACCTTTATCTGGCCGTGGAAGCAGATCTGGAACTCATTCCCGTGGTCAACAAAATCGATCTACCGGCCGCCCAGCCTGACCTGGTGGCCGAAGAGATTGAGCGCATCACGGGCATCGACGCCGCCGATGTTGTGCCCGTCAGCGCCAAGCATGGCGATAACATCGTTAAGGTCCTGGAAGAGGTTGTCAAAAAAGTTCCACCTCCAGGCGGCGATCCTGCTGCGCCCCTCAAGGCGCTCGTCTTTGACTCGCACTACGATTCATACAAGGGCGTCGTCGCCTACATTCGCGTCTTCGAAGGCACCATAAGGCACCGCGATTGGATCAAGATGATGTCCAACAACGTCACGGCTGAACCAATCGAACTCGGCTTTTTCGGCCCAGCCATGCAGCCCGTAAAGGAGCTGTCCGCCGGTGAAGTCGGATACATCGCCACCGGCCTCAAAACGGTGCGCGAATGCCGCGTTGGCGACACGATCACCACGCGCGACAACCCTGCTAAGGAACCTCTGCCTGGTTTCCAGGCCGCGAAACCCATGGTCTTCGCCGGGCTCTATCCGACGGAAGGGGAGGATTACGCCCTGCTCAAAGAAGCCCTGGAGCGCCTGCAGCTCAATGACGCTTCTCTGGTGTTCGAGCCGGAGACGTCTAACGCGCTTAACTTCGGTTTTCGTTGCGGCTTTCTGGGACTCTTCCACATGGAGATCATTCAGGAGCGGCTGGAACGTGAGTACGACCTTGACCTCGTCACCACCGCGCCCAGCGTACGCTACGAAGTTGTCATGGCCCATACAGAAGAGGTTGAGGTGATTGAAAGTCCGGCCGACCTGCCCGATCCCTCGCTGATCGAAGAGATCAGAGAACCGTGGATGCATGTACAGGTATTCGCGCCGGAGGAATATTATGGTGTGATCATGGATTTGTGCATCAAGCGCCGCGGCGTGTTCACTGGCCAGGACTATCCCGCACCCGGCCGTGTAGTGCTCAACTTCGATCTGCCCCTGTCGGAAATCATCATAGACTTCTACGATCGCCTGAAAAGTGGCACGCGCGGCTACGCTTCGATGGATTACGAATTCGCCGGTTACCAGGCATCCAATCTGGTCAAGCTCGAAGTGCTTGTCGCCAAACAGCCCGTTGACGCCCTGGCCATGATTGTGCATGACGACCTCGCCTATTCGCGAGGCCAGAAGCTGGTCACACAGTTACGTAAGCTGATTCCGCGCCAAATGTTCGAAGTGCCCATCCAGGCCGCGGTCGGCAAACGCGTGATCAGCCGCGCAAATGTGAAGGCATTGCGTAAAGACGTGCTCGCCAAATGCTATGGCGGTGACGTCACCCGCAAACGTAAGCTCTTGGAGAAACAGAAGAAGGGCAAGAAACGTATGAAGATGATTGGCAATGTCGAAGTGCCGCAGGAAGCTTTCATGGCCGTACTCAAGCTCGACGACGAGTAGGAGTGCAAGATGAAACGACGGGAATTTTGTCGACACATTGCTATTCTTGGCGGCACGGTCGTTCTGGCCCCGCTGGTGAAAGGTTGTACGCCGTACGTCGATCCCACAGCCACAAGTGAATCAGGTCCACAGGCCGTACCTTCGCCAACAGCGGGGGCAACGCAGCGCCCAACCCGAACCCCGCTGCCCACCGGGACGGCCAAGATCGATCCCACACATACTCCTGAACCTGCGCCTGGCGATACGCCGCAGCCGGCGGCAACAACCACGGCATCTGTAACCCCTGTGGCATCTGCGGCCTCGGTGGCGCTGGTCAAGACAACCAACCGTGCCGAAGGGGTGCGCCGGGCGATCGAATTATTTGGCCTCAATCCCGTGCGCGGCAGCCGCGTCCTGCTCAAACCCAACTATAACAGCGCCGATCCGGCTCCGGGTTCCACGCACCATGAGACGATGCAGTCCCTGGTTTTACAGCTAAACGAACTGGGTGCGCGTTCCATCACCGTGGGCGAACGAAGCGGCATGGGCGCCACGCGTGAAGTACTGGAGCAGATGGGCGTTTTTAGCCTTGGCGACGAACTGGGCTTTGACACGGTCGTCTTCGATGAACTGGAGGATCGCGATTGGATTTTGCGGCAGTCGGCCGATTTCCATTGGCAGTCAGGTTTCGCCGTTCCGCGCATTCTGCTGGACAGTGAATGCGTGGTGCAAATCTGCAATCTCAAAACGCACCGCTACGGTGGGCATTTTACGATGTCGCTGAAGAACGGTGTTGGCTTTGCAGCCTCTAAACTCGGCAGCAAGGATTACATGAATGAATTGCACAATTCTTCCTACCAGCGCCAGATGATCGCCGAGATCAATACCGCCTATTCCCCTTCATTGATCGTCATGGACGGCGTAGAGGCTTTCGTTGATGGCGGTCCGGCGCGAGGTACGGTAGTCAGCCCATCCGTAGTGCTGGCCGGTAACGATCCCATCGCCATAGACGCCGTTGGGGTCGCCATTCTGCGCCTCTTCGGCACGACGCCCGAGGTCTCCAGGGGAACCATATTCCAACAGGAGCAGATCGCGCGTGCGGTTGAATTGGGTCTTGGCATTGACTCTCCCGAACGTATCAATCTGATAACGGCCGACCCTGAAAGCGAAGGCTATGCCAACCAAATCCGACAGTTCTTGTAGGGGTTGATTAGCTTGCCAGCCGGTTAGTCTGGCTGCTTGCCCCTGGCCTCACTTTATCTTGCATCATCCATGAGCATTTTTGCACCTCCCCCACACGCAGATATAATCTTAATTCGGCTTGAGAGTTCGACGTAATCGGCACGACGACTTGCAGGCTAAATAACCGAGTTGGAGGAAAGTAAAATGCCTTTAGATGTGGCAAAGAAAGCCGAATTGATTGAAGAGTTTGCTATGCACGAGGGTGACACAGGGTCACCTGAGGTGCAGATAGCGATTTTTGACCGTCGTATCCGCGAACTGCAGGAACATCTCGCGGTTCACAAACATGACGAGGCCTCCCGCAGAGGCTTACTGAAACTGGTTGGTAAACGTCGTCGTTTGCTTGGCTATTTGCGTAAGCGTCATCCGGAACGCTACCGTGCGATTATTGCACGGCTGGGCCTGCGGCGGTAAATTAAAATAGGTTTTATGAAACAGGGGCGACATCAACTCGCCCCTGTTTTTTGGGATTTTGCGGCGTGCGTTAGGAATTGGGAAATGAAGCATACGGCCGTTTCCGGAGAAACGGTTGGCGTATGAGCCACTTCCCAGTCCCTAACCCATTTTTAAATCCCAATAGTTTGAATTACATATTGAAAAGAGCGGCCTAGGTCCGATCTCTTAGCGGTTTTTTGCCTCTGTGCCCTGCCTATTCGCGCGGTGCAGCGGCCTACCGGTATACCGGCTCGTTGAATCGCCGCACCCTCGAACCCTGAGCGGACCTGCGCCATAAAAATGAGGTATAGAATGTTACCTGATCACACCTTTTCCACGATGGTGGGAAACAAAGAAATGATTTTTAAGACGGGCAAACTGGCCGAGCAGGCCGGCGGAGCCGTAACCGCGCAGATGGGCGATTCGCTCGTCCTGGCCACGGCGACGATGTCCAAACATATACGCGAGGGATTGGATTTCTTCCCCCTCAGCGTTGATTTTGAAGAAAAGATGTACGCCGCGGGCCGCATCCCCGGCGGATTCTTCCGTCGTGAGGGTCGGCCGACTACGGAAGCCATTTTGACGGCGCGCCTGACAGACCGGCCCTTACGCCCCTTATTCCCTGACGGCATGCGCAATGAAGTCCAGGTCATCATGACCACACTGTCTTCGGACAGCATCCACCACCTTGACATACTGGCCCTGAACGCTGCCAGCGCCGCGCTGCATATTTCCGACACGCCCTGGAACGGTCCCGTCGGTGCCGTACGCGTGGCCTACATCAACGGCGAATTAGTTGCCGCACCGACCATCCCGCAAATGGCCGACAGCATCCTCGACCTGCGCATGGCGGCCTCTAAGGACGCCATTATCATGGTCGAAGCGGGCGCCAACGAGGTCGATGAAGCGCTCTTCGTCGAAGCCCTGGCCTTTGGCTTTGAAGCGGTACAACCGATCATCGCCGTGCAGGAAGAGATGCGTGAAGCGGTCGGGAAACCGAAGCGTGAAGTTGAACTGGCGGACATTGACCAAGACCTGACGGCCGAGGTGAAGAATCGCCTTGGCGGCCGTTTGCCGCAGCTCGTAAAAGAAAACACCGAGCGCGATGCGCGCAACGAAGCCGTTGATACTCTCCGCGATGAGATCGTCGATGGTTTACTGGCGGACGATGAGCTGGCCGATGCCAAGAGCATCCGCGAGATCTTTTCCGGCGAATTGAAGAAATCGATCCGCGACCAGATTTTGTATGAAGGCGTACGCCCCGACGGCCGTGACTATACAACCATCCGCGACCTCTCTTCCGAGGTGGGCCTCAGCCCGCGCGCCCATGGTTCCGGCCTCTTCCGCCGTGGCCAGACACAGGTTCTTTCGATCCTTGCCCTGGGCACGCCGCGCGAAGCGCAGAAGCTGGAAGGGCTTTACCCTGAAGACAGCCGTCGCTATATGCATCACTATAACTTCCCGCCCTTCTCCACAGGTGAGACCTGGTTCCTCCGCGGGCCGAAGCGTCGAGAGATTGGCCACGGTGCTCTGGCGGAAAACGCGCTGCTGCCCATGATCCCGCCGGAAGAAGAATTCCCTTACACCATCCGCGTTGTATCCGAGGTGCTTTCTTCCAACGGCAGCACCAGCCAGGCCAGCGTTTGCGCTTCCACCCTGGCGTTGATGGACGGCGGTGTGCCGATCAAAAGGCCGGTTGCCGGTATCGCCATGGGCCTGATCAGCGATGGCGAAAAATATGCCATCCTGACCGATATCCAGGGTCTGGAAGACCACATCGGCGACATGGACTTCAAAGTCGCCGGTACTACCGAAGGCATCACGGCCATCCAGATGGACATCAAGATCGAAGGCCTGTCACAGGAGATCATGGCCGAGGCGTTGGAGCAGGCGCGCGTTGCGCGTTTACAAATTATGGATTCCATGATGGCAACGCTGGCAGCTCCACGCGAGCAGATGAGCCCCTACGCTCCGCGCATGCTGACCATCCAGATCGATCCCGACAAGATCGGCGCTGTTATCGGCAAGGGTGGCGCCACAATCCGCAGCCTGGAAGAAACTTACGAAGTGTCAGTTGACATTCAGGAAGACGGTACTGTGTTTGTGGCCGGCGTTGATGGCGCGAAGGCCGAAGCGGCTATAGACCGCATCGAGACGCTCACGCGTGATCCCGAAGCCGGCGAGATCTTCACCGGCAAGGTGGTTCGCGTCACTGACTTCGGCGTATTTGTCGAATACGCGCCCGGCGTAGATGGCATGTGCCATATTTCGCAGCTTTCGACAGAGCACCTGCGCCGCGTAGAAGATGCCGTTCAGATGGGCGATGAGATCATGGTGATGATCACAGACGTGTCATCTGAAGGCAAGATTCGACTGTCGCGCCAGGCTGTGTTGGAAGGCTGGACACTGGAGGAGGCGCAGGCAAATGACCAGCCTCGCGGTGGTGGCCGCAGCGGCGGGCGAAACGGTCGTGGCGGTCGCAGCGGGGGCAGGCAGCGCTCGCGCCGCTAAACAATAGACTTTAGCTCTGAGAAACCTCCGGGGTTCGTGAAGCGGCCAATCAGGTCTGCCCTCACATCCAAAACCCCGGAGGTTTTTTCTATTTGGAAAGAGCCCGCAGGGTTTTCGTTTCCGGCTGGAACAGGTAGGCTTGGCGTTCCGCGTAAATGGCCTGCAGGCGGCTGTTCGATTCCTCACCCAGGTCGCGAGCGTAAATGATACGGCCGTCCAGCCAGGGCGTATTGCCGCTGAAGAAACGGCCGTAATCCCACCAATCATTGACAGGCACAAAAACTAACGCCTGTCCCTCAATTTGCCCTTCTACCAGGATACGCTCTTCGCCGCTGATAAAGTTATAGCCGCGCAGTGAAGCCACTGCTCCCGGCCAATAAAAAACGAGTGTCAGGATCACGATAGCTGCCATTACAGATATGGTAGCCGCACGGCCGAACCGGCTTCCCAACGTTTGTATACCTCGAGCGGTCAGCAGCAGCAGCGCCGGAAGCGCCGCGTAATAATAGCGCGGCCCGAACATGATGCCCGTTGTCCAATAAGAAACATAGACGGCCATAATCGTCGCCAGCAGCGCCAGCAGCAGCCAATCATACCGGCGCGGCCTGGCCAGCAAGAAAGGAATCCAGCAGAAGGCAAGCGCGATCGAGGGATACCAGCCAAATAAACCGCTGGCGAGCGCCTCCAGGTTTTGTTCCGTGTTATATAAGCCGCGTGCCAGCGAGTGCCCGCGAGGCGGTTGATCGGGATCGGTATACCAGGTCAGTGCCAGGCCGCTCTCGAACGTGGCGAGTTTGAAAGCATTCTCGCTTTCACCAATATCCGGCCCGAAGCCCGGGTGGTCAAACGGCCGTTCCAGCAGCCGCGGATCCTGCCAGGGCGATCCTGTCAGCGCTCTCTGGTAGCTCAATAACAGCATCACAAACGGCAGCACGGCAGCTACGGCCACGGCCGTCTGCCGTCCCATACGCCTGATGGATGCGTGATGATGCGCTCTATCCCGCTGTGCCCGGGCTTCAGCCGGCAAAAGCAGCGTCATGTAGGAAATACCTATTGCTGCGGCCGTAATTTGCCGCGTCAGCAGCAGCATGCCCATTGCACTGCCCGCGAACAGCGCCCAGCGCAGCCGAAAAGGCGCTCTGAGCGCCATTGTCCAGCAAACAATAGCCAGGAGCGTCCAGAACAGTTCCGCGGCGTGAACCATCAGGCTGCCCGATAGAAAGAGGAAAAAGGGGGATAGCAGGGCCAGTCCACCGGCCAGCAGCCCCGTCGAAGGCCGGTAAAGCAGCATACCCAGCTTGATCAGCAGAACAGACGACATCACCGCCAGCAGTGGATTGACCAGCCAAGGCGCGCCCAACAAAACACCAACAGCCAGGACAAGCGGGTAGCCCGGCGGGTACTGTCCGAACCATTTCCCATCCGCGACAGTCAGGAATTCTTGTTTGAAAGCCTCAGGCTGAGGTGGCTGCGGAGCCCACAGAGCCCCTTGCGCCAAAGTCTGCGCCTGAAAAAGAAACGTGATAGAGTCCTGCACATGTGGCACGCGTTCCAGTTCATCGACCGCAAACCAGAGTGTCATCCCAAAAATCGCCAGAGCAGCTATCAAGACAGCATAAACCGGTTTCGCACCCCGGCTCTCAGACCTCTGAAACTGACCCAACTGTTCACCGTATACCGTATACCGAAACCGCCTCACTACCCAACCCACACCCCCCACAACCACAATCACTGCCAACGCCCCGAGAAAGGTAGCTATCACCTCCCTCAAAAGGGACTGCGCCTGCGAAAGAACTGGTTTCTGGTAAGGCACGCCCGCGATCGTATCCGCCGGCTGGTTGTCCTGCCAACGCCGCCATACCCCCTGCCGGTTCTCACTGTCAATCATGAACAACCAGCCATCCTCCCCCTGCGGCCCGAGAAGCAGGATGCCGGCCTGTCCGTTGTCCGGACGGCGTACACGTCCTTCTATCACAGAGGTCTGCGCCTCCGGCGTGTCCCAGAAAATGGCCTTATTTGCCCCGAATGCCTGGCCGGCGTCCGGCACTATATTTTCCCTTTCCCCCTCTGCCGTCACGAGACGAATGCTTTCCCAGGCCGCGTCAGGGACGAGGAGATCAAGCGGTTTGTACCACAGCCGCTGTGCCAGGGATGTAGACGTTAAATAGACGCCGGCTTTCCCTCCTGTGATTTCCGGGCAGGGGATCGTGCTGCTGCGCTCGCCCAACAGCGCCGTACACTGCCCGTCGCCAATTTCCACGGTTAAGGAAACCGTTTCGCTGAGCGTCCAGCCATACAGCAGGAGCAAAACGGCCGTGACTATAATAAAAGAAAAAGCCAACGGATGTTGGCTCATCTTAAAGCGGCACCATGGCCCCTTTCCGCACTTCAAAGCCCGAACCCTACTGCTGCGGATACAGCCTGTGCAGTGTCACTTCAGGGGGGCAAAAGAAACGTACGGGCACGCCTGAACTGCCGGTTCCCGCCGAAGTATACCCCTGAGTGTGGTGAACTTTCCAGGGTCCATAAACCATTTCTCTGGGGCAGTTGGCATTATTCAGCAGGGGAACACGTCCCGGCAGGCAAATCTGGCCCGCATGCGTGTGCCCGCAAAGGACGATGTCATAACCCGCCGCCGCAGCCTGGCGGTATATCTCCGGAGAATGGGCAAGCAAAACTGAAACCGCCTCCGGCGGGATCAGGTCGCCCGCTTTCTGCAAGTTTTCAGTCTCGTAAAAATGGGGATCATCGACACCGGAAAGATAGATATGCTGCCCGCCCCGCGTCAGGGTTACGGTTTCATTGAGTAAAAACGGCAGGCCCATTTCTTCCAGCGGCGGCACGATTTCCAGAAAATCGTGGTTGCCTAAAACTGCGTATGCCGGCTTCCGCAGGTGGGGCACGATTTTTTGCATCTCAGACAGCGCCGGCTCATCAGAACCGCTCGTCCGCCAGCGAAAGTCGCCGGTAACCACACACAAATCGTATTCAAGCAATTTCAGCCGGTCGACCACTGCCTCGGCCAGGCCCGGTGCAATATCAATATGCAGATCGCTTATCTGTAGGATTGTGAATCCGGCAAATGCCGCAGGCAGTCCGCGCACAAAGAAATTGTTTTCAACAACCTGGATATCGAACACATTGCGTAGACCACGCTTATAAAGCTTTGTCCATTTTAGCCCTGAAAGAAGTAAATCAAGAATCCAATCGGCATTTTCGATATGGAAGAGCGTGCGCCCGCGGCCAAATACATCTCCCGCGTGGTGCAGTTCAATCGTGTTCCGCTGCCGGAAATGTGTTTCCCCGACACGGTCGACAAGTGTACGTGGTCCTTGTCCGTTCTTATACGATGTGGCCGGAATGTCGGCCACCATTTTTTCAAACAGCGTCATAGCAAACTAAACTCCAACTACTTATTCTACACCGTCGGTTCAACCCCACCCGCTTTTGCCACCAGAACATCCAGCACATCGGCCACCAGATCATAACGGCCGAATGCCGGCATCATATATACACCCTGTACATAGGGCCGCAGCTTCGTTAAAATCTCCTGCGCGATAACAATTCCTTCCTGCTGCATATCCTCCGCGTCGCGCATCCTTTCAAGGTACTCATCGGGAATACTGATACCTGGTACCTCATGGTGCAGGAATTCTGCGTTGCGGCTGTTGTAAAGCGGTTTGATGCCTGCCAGTACCGGCAGCATCGTTTCGCCATAATTATTTTCGTAGGTTTCGATAAAACGAAGCGCTGCGCCTGTGTCAAAAATCGGCTG
This sequence comes from Promineifilaceae bacterium (SeqCode), assembly GCA_046259725.1. GTDB lineage: Bacteria > Chloroflexota > Anaerolineae > Promineifilales > Promineifilaceae > JAACFF01. Next base: position 27,213 of record JBJYWZ010000358.1, read on the forward strand.
GGTAAGGGCAAAATCGGCGCCGTTCTTTACCTTCTTGCGCAGCAGTTCCATTTCTCTTTCCATATTCTGCGGCGTCAAATTCAATGCGCAGCCGACAACAAAATTAGTTGGCTGGTCAATGCTGTGCCCTGCCTTATCTACCCCTTTGTTAAGGTACTCCTTGATCAGTTGGATCAATCCCGTCGGCACAATATCGTAAGTGTCCATCGCATCTGGAAAGTCACCAATTCGCGTCGGGTCGCCCATCGTTACAAAAAGGTTGCGGATGCCCAGCGCATGTGCCGCCAGCAAATCTCCCTGGATGCGTATCAGATTGCGCCCGCGCGTTGGAAAATGCAGCACCGTTTCCAACCCCACACTATCCTGGATCAGGTAGGCCGCCGCCCAGGCGCTCATACGCATTTGCGCCAGCGGAGCGTCGGCGATATTCAGAAGGTTCGCGCCTGCATTCTTCAGCATCCTGGCCCCGGCCAGCACACGCTGCGTGGCAATCCCCTTGGGCGGGCTCATCTCAACGGTAACGACGAACTTGCCCGCGTTCAGATTCTGGCAGAGCTGTGTCGGCGGGTCGACAATAGCCGCTTCTCGTTCCTCACGCATCACCATCGGGATCACTGGCAGGGGACGAGTCAATTCGCCCGGCGTATCCAGCGCATCGCGCATGGCCGCGATATGCTGCGCATTCGTGCCACAGCAGCCCCCAATCAGGCTGGCGCCCGCGGCCACAAAGGAGCGTGCGTATTCGCCGAAATAACTGGGCGTGGCCGGATACATCACCCGTCCCGCCTGTAGCTGATCCGGCCAGCCTGCGTTGGGTACGGCCGATATGTATAAGTTGGGCTGTGCCTGATGCATGATGGTGATCAGCCGCAGTATCTGTGCCGGACCGCTGCTGCAGTTCACGCCAATGGCGTCTACGTCCAGTTTGGCCAGCTGCGTGGCCACCTCGTCCGGCGTATTGCCCAACATCGTGCGGTCATCACGTGTGAACGTCATTTGCGCAATGATTGGGATGTCCAGGTCGACGCTGCGTGCCGCATTGACCGCCGCGGTCACCTCTTTGATATCCGTGATCGTTTCGATAACTAACAGGTCGACCCCTTGCGGCACGGCCGTTACCAGTGCTTCTATCTGTTCTCGAAAGGCATTCTCCGCCTCCCGCACACCGACTCTGCCCAGCGGCGCCAGGCTCACGCCCAATGGTCCTATCGAACCCGCCAGAAGGACCTCGCGAAAAGAACCGGCTATCACCCGCCGCGCGATGGCCACGGCCGCCTGGTTGATCGCCGCGACCTGGTGTTCCCGGTTGTGTTCAGCCAGTTTAAAACGATTGGCCCCGAATGTATTTGTCTCAATAATGTCCGCGCCGGCGTCAATATAGTCGCGATGGATACCGGCAACCAGACCTGGATCCGTCAGGTTGACCGCATCAAAGGCCTGCTCCAGGGAGATCCCTTTACTGTGCAGCATGGTGCCGAAAGCGCCATCCAACAGAAGAGGGCCTTTCTCCAGTAACTCCTTAAACTCTGCACGTTTCATATTGACACCTTGAACAAAAGAAAGGAACGGCGGCACGGCCGTCGTGACACAATTGTGAGATCACTTTCCCATTGTAGCCAATAATCAGGCCGCTGGGTTCTTTTCTAAGAGACTCAGCCCAATTTCACTACTTGGGCTCAGTCTCGCTTAACCGGCTCAATCGGCCCACTTTGGCCCCAATTGGCCTGGCTGGCCCCTCATCGAGTTACTCGCCATAAAACAGTTCGTTAATCAGCGGCGTGGCTGCTTCCGGATCCAGAATCAGTACCTGCGCCCCGTTGTCAGTGACGAAAGGCGATACAAAGTTCTGATCCAGCACGGCGCGGTTGACATCTTCGGAGTCAATGCCTGAGGCAACCTTTGCCAGCTGCACAATCTGCTCCATGCTCAGGTCGGTGCGGATACCTTCCTCAACGCGCGCGTACAATTCTGGGGCGCGGGCCAATAGACCACCAATACCCAATCCCAGCGCCTCGTCACGTGCCGCCATAATGATCTGCTGTTGGCGATAGGCACGGCCGAAATCATTGTCAACGTGTCTGGTACGGGCATATTTAAGCGCCGTGGTACCATCCAGATGCTGCAAACCTGCCGGGATAAAAAGCGGATCGTAGCCGTAGTTCATATCTGGGTACGTGGGATCGTCGATATCAAACGGCACGATCACATCCACACCACCGAGCGTGTCAATGCCCTTGATCACGGCGCTGAAATCGATCAGCACATAATGATCAACCGGCACGCCAAGATTATACTCAACCGTGTTCATAGCCATTGCCGCGCCGCCAACCGGGTTTCCGCCGGACGATCCATAGACGAAAGCGGTGTTAATGCGGTCGCGGCCGTATCCGGGAATAACGACGTAGAGGTCACGCGGGATGGAGAGCATCGATGCCTCTTCCGTCTCTGGATCGATAGAGACAAGCATCATCGAGTCCGTACGCGATATAAAAGATTCGCCTGGCCGGCGGTCAATGCCCATAACCAGGATATTGGTGCGTTCATCAGCACCGCGCGCCTCACTGGTTGGGATAAGGGTCGGCGTCGGTTCTCCAGGTGGCAAGGTCAGGATCGGCTGTGGGGCAGCCTGATTGAGCTCCAACTCAACTTCCGATACATCCGCTGCTGCAGCCTCCACCGGGTTTACGGCCTGATTCCAGACAATCTGCAATGTCAGGTATGAAAAAACAATGACCGCAAAGCTTGCCAGTACAAAGGCGACCGACAGCAATATACTTAACCATCCCGGTAGTACCGGGTTTCTCGACTTGCGCAAGAGAGACGCCTCCACTAGATAATAACATATGCCGTGCAGCCGCTAAATTGGCGCAGCCGGGGGCATTATTCGTACACGAATTATAGCTGGGCAGAGCAATATCACCGGATGGAAACGCGTCGAATAGCCTACTATTCAGCAATTGCTAACACCGCTTGGACAGCGCCCAGCAATAAAACAGAAAAATGTCATAAAAATTAATTGACAATCCCCCACACTATGGCTACAGTTGACTTATACTTAAGACTCAGTTATTTGGCAGGTGGAAACTGCCGTGCCCGCGCGATGACGGCCGGGCCCCCGCCTTCTGCCAATTTGATCAGGAAAAGCCCTAATGCTCAATGACCGCTTTGGTCGCCACATAAATTACCTCCGTATATCGCTGACTGACAAATGCAACCTGCGCTGCGTATACTGCATGCCGGAAGACATGACTTTTAAGCCTCGCCGGGAACTTTTACAGGATGACGAACTGCTGCGGCTGGCGCGCATTTTCGCTGGACTGGGCGTTGTCAAACTTCGCCTGACAGGTGGAGAGCCGACCATTCGCTCCAACATCGTGCAGATCGTACGCGATCTCGTCAACTTACCCGGGATTGAAACGGTAGCCATGACCACGAATGGTCTTCTATTGGACCAGCTTGCCCGACCGCTGGCCAAGGCAGGGCTGCAGCGTGTAAACATCAGTATCGATACACTGAATCCCCAAAAGTTCAAGACATTGACGCGCTGGGGTGAAGTGGATGAAGTCCTGACCGGCATCCAGACCGCTCAAGAAGCTGGCCTCGGCGTCAAGCTAAACAGCGTAGTCGTCCGCGGATACAATGACACCGACGATGTGGTTGATCTGGCCCGGCTCACTTTGTACCAGGACTGGCAGGTCCGCTTCATTGAGATGATGCCCTTTGGCGAGATCACAGATTTCCAGCAGTCAGGCGTCGTTGCCGAAGAAGAGCTGCGAGAGACAATTGCCGCGAGTTTAGGGCCGCTGCACGTGGTTAATGGCGGCCGGCTTGATGGGGAAGCAAAGCTTTACCAGCTCGAGGGAGCGCCGGGCACGCTCGGTTTCATCAGCTCCGTCACCCAACCCTTCTGCGCTAGCTGCACGCGTATCCGGCTCACGGCCGACGGCCGTTTGCGCCTCTGTTTGTTACGCGAACGAGAAGTTGACCTGCTCACCCCCATGCGCAGCGGCGCCGATGATGAGCGCCTGGAAGAGTTGATTAGGGAAGCTGTCTGGTGGAAGCCATGGGGTCACAAACTGGAACAGGACGTCATCCCCCTCAATCGCGTCATGTCCGAACTCGGCGGTTAATTGGCTCAACAAGAAAGATTTCTGGCGATAACATCGAACGAATGGGTCCCCTATGGCCGCTTTGATTGGCAGCCTCGACCCCTCCTGTTACCTCCCGGCCTTGTTCAAAAGAGCTGAGCACATCGACTTCACTGGCAGCTACTCCTCAAACCCCCATTGTCGATCGACCAGGTACAGCGGGCGCGCCTTTACTTCGTCATAGATCCGGCCCAGATATTCGCCCAAAATCCCCAGGAAAATTAGCTGCACACCGCCCAGGAATAGCACGGCCGTCAATGTAGTCGCCTGACCCAGGAGCGGCGCTTCCGGACCGAAAAGGCGGAGTAGTATGACGACCACAATAAGCAGTCCGCTTATCGTGGCGGCGGCAAAGCCGAAATAAGTAGCCATACGCAGCGGAAAGTAAGAAAAACTGGTGATCGCATCGACAGCAAAGGGCAGCATCTGCCGCACACTGCTGAATTTCGACTCACCGGCGAAACGAGCGTCACGCTCGTATTCGACACCCGTTTGTTTGTAGCCTACCCAGGGCACCATTCCGCGTAAGAAACGGTTGCGCTCGCGCATACGGCCGATGGCATCAACCACCCTACGATCCATCAAACGGAAATCCCCTGTATCCAGCGGGATATCAATACTCGTAATCGAATATATCAGCCGGTAGAACAGCTTCGCTGTGGTCAACTTAAACCATGTTTCGCCTTCGCGTGATGTGCGAATGCCATAAACGACATCATAGCCCTCCCGCCATCTCGCAATCATGCGTTCGTATACCTCCGGCGGGTCCTGCAAATCGGCATCGGTCAGGATCACGGCATCGCCGCGTGCGTGGTCCAGGCCCGCTGTCGCCGCGATCTGAAAACCGAAATTACGCGAGAAACTGATACCGCGCACGCGGCTGTCCCTGGCGTTTAACTCGGCGATAACCTCGGCCGAACGGTCACGGCTGCCGTCATTCACCAGCACCAGTTCCCAGGTTTCGCCCAATTTCTCCATCACCGCACTGACACGGCGGTAAAGTTCAGGCAAAACCTCTTCTTCATTGTAGACTGGAGAAACGATTGAGATCGTCGGATTCATAGATTACACCTGCAGCGTAGCCAGCA